>SLRW01000063.1 GCA_007130745.1 Gammaproteobacteria bacterium | reverse complement strand
CCATCTTTCTGAACACTTTGCGTGCCGGGTTGAACATGCGTTACGCCTGCTCCTGTTCGGACAACACGAACTCACCGCGCACTGATTGCCGAATAGCTGCAACGTGCGACAGAAGTGCTGATCTGTTCGTCATGTCTCAGCGGGCCCTGTATCGTTCAGCTGCAAGGCGCCGGGCGCAGCGCAAGGCTGTTTGCCTTGTCAAGCGCGGCAACGCCGCAGATGTGCGCTACAGGCTCGCCCTGAGGGGCTTTGCCAGAAAGGCCGCCTCAGCGTTGCGACTTTTCACCGTATCGACATACGCTTTCAAAGTCGCGTCTTGATGCTGACTTTCTGGCAAAGCCTGAGGCGCGACGAACAGGTCAGCGCTTCCCTTGTTATAGTCTTTTGGTCAGGCCACTGCCCCCGGGTGCAGAGGGGGTACCGGTACATGCAGGCTGGCACAGATAACCCGCAACAGCTCCGCTTGTTCCAGGGTGACGACTTCATCATGCCGGATCGTGATTTCCAGCGCCAGCAGTAAGCGACGCTTGTCAGTGCCATGCAGACGATCCAGTTTCAGCAGGGCTGCATCGAGTTGTTCCCAGCCGCTGTTGTCGATTTGAGGCTCAAGCGTATTGTCGGGGAACAGGTAATCGAGCCCGGCCGAGGCAGCGGCACGGATGCTGATGGAGTCACGTTGGCCATGTGCCGCCACCAGGCTGAACAGCACATTGGCGGCACGTTGGTAGTTGTCGCGAGTAAGCCACTGTGATTGTTTGCGAGTGGGGTTTTCGGCCTCGTTCAGCAGCTGTTCCAGCAGGCGGGTCAGGGCGTATTCAAAAGCCGAAATTTTGCCGTCGGCCGCGACCAGCTTGTGAGACAGCGTCACCAGGGCGTCGCGATCCGTCAACGGCTTGCGCCGCAACGCCGGAAAGGCCAGCTCCAGCAAGGGTAGCCGGGCGCCAGGTCCCTGGCCGCGAATGAGCACGGCCAGTTGATTACAGACGCCGGCGGTTTCATCGCTCCAGTGTTCACTGATCAGGGCGTGTTGTTGCCGGGCTGCTGTGGCATCGGTGGATATCAGGCTGGCCGCGATGACCAGTGCCGCGCCACTGTCGCTGCGAGCGGTCTCCACCAACAACCCGGGCATGCCGGAGAGCAGGTTCTGCGCAGTTTCCAGATCACCGGCATCGGGTGTGCCGGCATGATCAATTGCGTTGTGTTCGCCGCCACTGAAGCCGGCGGCGGCGGGACTGGCACCGGTGTTGCGGGATGATCCGGCCGCGGTTGGTTCATGGTTGCTGTGTGGTTCAATGGCCTGCAGGCGATCTCGTAGCGGGGGATGGGTCGCCAGCGCGGAGCTCCACAACTTGCGGCCGGGGCCAAACAGCATGTGGCCGACCTCTTCGCTGCGGGAAGCTGCAAGGGCAGAGCCATCGAGCCCCCCGATTTTGCGCAGCGCGCCGGCGATGCCATCGCTGGAGCGGGTCAGCTGTACCGCCGTGGCATCGGCCAGAAATTCACGCTTGCGTGATACTGCGGCCTGTACCAGTCGACCGGCAATCACGCCCAGGGTGCCAATGATGATCAGCGCCAGGGCAGCGGCCAGCAATGCCATCTGGGCTCGTGCATCGCCACCACCACCGCGGCGCCGTCTGCCGGCGCCGCTGTAAAACATGCCGCGGAGTATGCCGCGTCCGATCATGCCGATAATCATGATGCCGAAAGTCATGCCCATGAGACGGGTGTTCAGGCGCATGTCGCCATTCAGGATATGACTGAATTCATGGCCCATCACGCCTTGCAGTTCTTCCCGATTGAGCTTCTCCAGAGTGCCGCGTGTCACCGCCACGGCGGCATCACCGGGGCCGTAACCGGCGGCAAAGGCATTGATGGCCGGCTCGTTTTCCAGCACATAAATCTCGGGCACGGGGATGCCGGCAGCGATGGCCATTTCTTCCACCACATTGACCAGTTGCCGGCGTTTGGGATCCGAGGTGCCTGTGTCTACCAGTGTTCCTCCCAGGTCACGCGCCACCCGGCCGCCACCACCACGCAGGGATTCAGCGCGCAGTAGTCCCGCCAGACCGATAAAGGCGCCGCCGACGAAGGTGACCGTAGCGATCACATCAAGCTGATCGCCAAGCCAGGCTCTGTCCGGTACCACGCCTTGCATGATTGCGACAATCGCAAGCACTACGGCGTTGAGCGCCGCAAGCAGCAGCGCGACGGCAAGCAGCATGGCCAGAACCAGTACCCGGGTATTCCGGCGCGCGCGATCCTGGTGTTCGAAGAAATTCATGAGCTGCCAAAGTTGATTTCAGGCACCTCGCGCTTGCTTTCATCCTCGATTTCCAGCAACTCGGCCGGGTTGAAGTTGAACATGCCGGCAATTATGTTGTTGGGAAAGACCTCGCGCCCGGTGTTGTAGATCATCACCGCGTCATTAAAAGCCTGGCGGGCAAAGGCCACCCGGTTTTCAGTGGTGCTGAGCTCTTCCTGCAGGCGCTGCATGGTCCGGTCGGCCTTGAGGTCAGGGTAGTCCTCACGCAGGGCAAACAGTCGGCCCAGTGCGGACCCCAGCGCTGACTCGGCGCCGGAGAGGTCGCGAATTGCGCCCGGGGAGGCAGGGTCCTGCGAAGCCTTTTTAAGCGTGCTTGAGGCGTTGTTGCGGGCACGAATCACGTTCTCCAGAGTTTCCCGTTCGTGCTTCATGTAGCCCTTGACCGTTTCCACCAGATTGGGGATGAGGTCATGCCGGCGCGTCAGCTGTACATCAATCTGGGCAAAGGCGTTGAGAAAGCGATTGCGCAGGGTCACCAGACGGTTGTAGATGGTGACGATAAATATCACCAGTACCACGATCAGACCTAGCAGTATCCAGCCTTCCATGATGAGTGTCCTTTCGGGTTGAGTTTTTTGTTTTTCCGCTGCTGATGATACGCATCGACGGGCCTGAAACGCTACTATTCGGAATCGTCACCGCGTAACTGTAGCGGGCTTTGCAAGATTCTGGCGAGGCGCTGCGGATAGTCCGTGATGATGCCGTCCACGCCACGCCGGCACAGCTCGAGCATGGCTTGTGAATCATTAATGGTCCAGACATGTATGGCGCGCCCCAGCCTGTGGGCATTACACAGCATACGCGGACCGACCTGATCCAGACCACGCCAGTGCCGGCGAGTCTGCAACACCATCCCCGGCGGGGGGAACAGGCGCGCCAGACCCAGGCGGGCGAGAATCTGGAACCACACCAGCTCCCGCACGCTGGAGCCGGTTGGCATCAGCGGGAAGTGCTGACGGAAATGGCGCATGACGGTCTGTGAAAAAGACACCACCAGAGCGTCATGCTGGCGCCCATGATCCATAACCATGCTGCCTACGCGTTCGACCAGATCCAGATTTTCCTGTTTGATCTCAAGCACCATGGGGAGCGGGCTTTCACGCAACACTGCTTCCAGCGTGGGAATGCGCAGTCCCCGGCCACGCCAGTGGCGTGATTCATCATCGTCATGCCAGTGCCAGCCGGCATCAAGTTCGGCCAGGTCGGCCAGGCTGT
>SLRW01000097.1 GCA_007130745.1 Gammaproteobacteria bacterium | reverse complement strand
CGCCATGGGGCTGGACCAGACCGGACATGCACATTACCTCGCTTGTAAATCAGCAAAAAGAATTCATCGGGGGCGCAAACTTTGCCACAAATGGGAGGAAAATGCAGGCTCCGCCTGCATTCTCGTGATTAAGTGATTACGTGCTTAAGTGGTTACGTGGCGGTGTGTGACTGCGCCACACAAAATCAATTTGATATGTGCGGCTACGCCGCACTCCTCCACTTAACCACGTAAACACTTAACCACCTAACCACGTTCTTTATCAGCGCGCGTCGCAGATTGTCAGGTCTGCAACAATCCTTCCCGCGACGTAACCACCTAATCACGTAACCACGTAACACGCCTATACAAGCATTCTAAGGCCAATAACCACGAGCAGCAGCGCGAACAGCGCGCGCAAGATGTGTGCCGGCAGCCAGGCCGCCAGGCGCGCGCCCAGCGGCGCCATCAACACCGTGGCCACGCTGATGCCGGCGAAGGCCGGCCAGTACACATAGCCGGTGCTCCACTCCGGCAGTACCGGCACTTGCAAGCCGACCAGCATATAGCCTATCGCTCCGGCCACGGCGATGGGCAAACCCCCGGCGGCACCGGCCCCCACCGCCCGGTGCATGGGCACGCTGCACCAGACCAGAAAAGGCACCGTCAGCGAGCCGCCACCGATGCCGGTCAGTGCCGAACCCGTGCCGATCACACCACCGGCACCGGCCAGACCCGCCGACCCCGGCAAGCCCCGACCGGCCGAGGGGCGTCCGCCGCGGGCAATTTGCGCCGCCAGAATCAGCGCAAATACGCCAAACAACCGCTGCAGCCAGTCACTGGGAATCCAGTGCGCGAGAAAGGCCCCGGCCAGAGCGCCGGCGGCAATCCCCGGAATCATGCGCTGCATAACCTCCCAGGGCACATTGCCCAGGCGGTGATGGGCACGTATGGATGACAGCGAAGTCACCACAATGGTCGCCAGCGAGGTGCCCAGCGCCATATGCATAACAACGCTCGAGTCCATGCCCTGGGCAGCATAGCTGAGTGCCAGCACGGGCACGATGATAACCCCGCCACCCACGCCGAACAGGCCGGCGATCAGGCCGGCCGCTGCCCCCAGAACCAGATAAAGCAGTAGGGTTTCCAATCACGCGCTCCAGTCAAAACATGACAACATGGCAGCTTCTTCAAGTGGTTGTCACTGCCTGCACAAGCTGTTACCTATAACAATAGCGTTTCCCCAACACCAGGCGCGCAGCACCGCCGCAAGCCGGGCGCTGCCACCGGAGGATAACCGGATGAACAAACATGTTCTCGCTATTATCGCCAGTTTCATGCTGCCGATGTTGTTTGCGCCGGCTGTTTTTGCCGACAGTGGCCCGGTTCCGCGGGCCGCCCTGACCAGCAGCATCGAAGATCGCGAACCGGTGGATGTAGTCAGCCATGTGCCTGCAACATCCGACCATATCTATTATTTCAGCGAACTCAGCGGGCAGGCAGGGCGCACCATTATTCACCGCTGGCTGCACGATGATCGCAACTTCGGCGATGTGCGCTTCGATATCGGCGGCGATCGCTGGCGGGTATGGTCCCGCAAGCAACTCACCGAAGACTTGCACGGCGACTGGCGGGTACAGATCGTCGATGCCGAAGACGAACGGGTGTTGCGCGAAACCCGCTTCACTTACGGCGAAACGGCGACCGAAGCAGAGACTGAAGCCACGCCGGAGGCTGAAACAGAGAAAACCATCCCCGCAGCAGCGGATGAGCAGGAAGATTCTGAAACAAACGCTGAAGACGATCCCGACAACGACGGACAACCGCCGGAAGCCACCGAGAACCACGACCCTGAAACCGCCCCGGAACTGGACTGAGCCCCGGCACACAACCGCGGGTGGCTGGCAAGCGCCGCAACGGTGCGTAGAATAGGCCGCACAACATATAACCCGGGATTCAGGACAACACCCAGATGGCTTCCAGAAAAATCTGCATCCTCGGCGGCACCGGCTTTGTCGGCCGCCATCTTGCCAACGAGCTCTACCGTCGCGGTGACCAGGTACTGGTGCTCACCGCCAGCCGCGAGCGCCATCGCGAACTGCTTATCGTACCCTCGCTGACCCTGCGCGAGGTTGATGTCTTCGACACCCCGGCGCTGGAACAGGCTATCGCCGGGCAGGATGTGGTGATTAACCTGATCGGCATTCTCAATGAACGTGGTCATGACGGCAGCGGCTTCAAGCGTGTACACACCGACCTGGCTCGTCAGGTAGCCGAAAGCTGTCGCAAGCAGGGCGTTCCACGCCTGCTGCACATGAGCGCATTGGGAGCCGATCCCGGGCGAGCACCCAGCTACTACCTGCGCAGCAAGGGCGAAGGCGAAAGCCAGGTGATGATGCAGGCCCGCCCGGATGTGGCGGTGACCATTTTTCGGCCATCGGTGATCTTTGGCCCCGGCGACAGCTTCATCAACCGCTTTGCCGGGCTACTGCGGCTGGTGCCGCTGGCCTTCCCGCTGGCCTGCCACCAGTCGCGTTACGCGCCGGTATATGTCGGCGACGTGGTGCGCGGCTTTGCCGACAGCATTGATGACCCGGACACGTATGGCCAGCGCTATGACCTTTGCGGCCCGCACATTTACACCCTGAAAGAGATTGTCGAGTTCACCGCACGCACGGCCGGTCTGCGCCGGCGCATCATTGGCCTCAATGATTTTTTCTCCCGTCTACAGGCCGGCATTATGGAATTCCTGCCCGGCAAACCGCTGTCACTGGACAACTATCACTCCGCCCGTGTGGGCAATATCTGCGGAGAGCGTAACGGCCTGGATTTCTTCGGCATCGAGCCCACCCCCATGGAGGCCGTGGTGCCCACTTATGTGGGAGGGCGAACGGCGCGCGACCAGTACCCCGGGTACCGGCGCGAGGCCCGCAGCGGACGACATGGCTGAACCGGGCATTTACCTGGTCGGCGGCGCCGTGCGCGACGAGTTGCTCGGCCTGGCCCCGCGCGAGCGCGACTGGGTGGTGGTGGGCGCCACACCTGAAGCCATGCAGGCTGAGGGCTACCGACCCGTAGGTAAGGATTTCCCGGTGTTCCTCCACCCCGACACGCACGAGGAATACGCCCTGGCGCGCACCGAGCGCAAGACCGCGCCCGGCTATCACGGTTTTGAAATTCACGCCGCGCCCGATGTCACGCTGGAAGAAGACCTGCGGCGCCGGGATCTGACCATCAACGCCATGGCCCGCACCCCCGAAGGCGAGCTCATCGACCCCTGGAACGGCCAGCAGGATATAACCGCCCGGCGGCTGCGCCATGTGTCCCCGGCCTTCGCCGAAGACCCGGTACGCATCCTGCGGGTGGCCCGCTTTGCTGCCCGCTTTGCCCCGCTGGGTTTCGAGGTGGCCGATGAAACCCGGGCCTTGATGCGCCGCATGGTGGAAAACGGCGAGGTGGATGCCCTGGTACCCGAACGAGTGTGGCAGGAAACCGCTCGGGCGCTGGATGAAGCACAGCCGGCGGCGTTTTTCCACGTTCTGGCCGACTGCGGCGCGCTGG
>SLRW01000128.1 GCA_007130745.1 Gammaproteobacteria bacterium | reverse complement strand
CGCCATCGGCGCCGGTGTATTCGCGATCCGCGTGCAGCGCCCGCGTCACCTGCTTGCCTCCCTTGCTGAAGCTTTCCTGCAAGTCGCCCTTCATCAGGCCCAGCCAGTTGCGATAGACAATAGCCTTGTCGGGGGCGTCCACTGCGGCCACTGAATCCTCGCAGTCCTGGATGGCGGTGACGGCCGATTCCATCAGCACATCCTTGACCCCGGCCGGGTCATCCTTGCCGATGGGATGCCCGGGATCGATCTGGATTTCCAGATGCAGGCCGTTATTGCGCAGCAAAATGCCCTCAGGCTTGTCGGCGCTGCCGGTATACCCCGCGAAGACCTGCGGGTTTTTCAAGCCGGTTTCGTTGCCATCGGCAAGCGTCACCACCACGACACCATCACGCACACTGTACCCATGGGCATCAGCATGACTGCCACTGGCCAGCGGCACACTTTCATCCAGAAAATGACGCGCGTATTCGATGACCTTCGCGCCACGCTCGGGGTTGTAGCTGCTGCCCTTTTCCGCACCCGGCGTTTCAGGGATCACATCCGTACCATAAAGCGCGTCATACAAACTGCCCCACCGCGCATTGGCAGCGTTGAGGGCAAAACGTGCGTTCATCACCGGCACCACCAGCTGCGGTCCCGCAGTACGCGCGATTTCATCGTCCACGTTTTCTGTGCTGACCTGGAAATCCTCGCCTTCGGGCAGCAAATAACCGATATCTTCCAGAAATTTACGGTAGGCCGCCGCGTCATGAGCTTGTCCCTTGCGCTCACGGTGCCAGTTGTCGATTTTCTCCTGGATCGTCTCGCGGCGCTCGATCAGCTCGCGGTTGCGCGGTGCCAGATCAGCAAGAATCGCCTCCAGAGCCTGCCAGAATGCCTGCGGGCTGACGCCGGTCCCCGGCGTTGCTTCCTGCTCGATCAGATCATGCAACTGTCGGGCAACCTTCAGGCCGCCCACCTCTACACGCTCGGTCATGTCCGCTTGTCTCCCGGTCCCGATGGTTAAAACTTCAATCATACGATGACGCCACTCGTCCCGTGAGGACCGGCGCCAGAGGGGCGTCATATTACCGGAAACTGACGATAACGTCAGGCCGTGGTGGTGGCGGCCCGGGCAGGATTGTCGCAACGCTGCGCCGGCAGGGCCACACGCTGGTACTCTGCCGGACGAAATCGGCTCACGCGCAGTCGATAGTCCGTCGCAAAGCCCGGATACAACGAGGTGTTCTTGCCGTCTTCGGTGATATACCAGCTGTCACAGCCGCCGGCGACCCACACCGTATTGCCCATGCGCGTCTGTAACCACTGGTTGAAGCGCTTCTGCACTTCCGGCAACACATTCAGGTATTTGAGGCGATACCGGCGCATATAGTTTACGGCCTGCACTACGTAGTCGAGCTGTTTCTCCAGGTAAACCAGCACCGAAGTATGACCGGGCCCGGTATTTGGCCCCACCAGCAGGAACAGATTGGGGAAACCACTGACGGTCACGCCCTTGTAGGCTTCGGCGCCCCTGCGCCAGGCCTGATTCAGCTCCATCCCACCGAGCCCCCGGATAGCCAGCGGCGCCGCAGCCGTCGGTGCCTCGAAGCCGGTGGCCAGAATGATGACATCCACGGGGTGTTCCTGACCGTCACTGGCCACCACGCCGCCTGGCGTGACCGCCTTCACGCCCTGGTCCACAAGCGTGACATTCTTGCGTTGCAGCGCCGGATACCAGTCATTGGAAATCAGCACCCGCTTGCAGCCCACGTTGTAATCCGGGATCAGTCGCCGACGCAGGGCCGGATCACTGACCTGGCTTTGTATATGTTTCAGTGCCAGCCTTTTGAGCAAACGCTTGAAAACGGGGCGATTGGAAATCAGCAAGGGGGCGCGCAACTCGGCGGCCCAGTAAAGCCAGAAACGGCGCAACCACAGCGCCGGCGGGAAACGGCGGTAGCGACGCTTCTCGGCCTCGCTCATGGGCCGGTCCATCTTGGGCATGATCCAGGGCGGAGTGCGCTGGAACACCTTGAGTTCGCCCACAGCCTGCGCAATCGCCGGCACCACCTGAATCGCACTGGCGCCACTGCCGATCACCGCGACCCGTTTGCCGCGCAGATCACAGGAGGCATCCCAGCGGGCGGTGTGGAACACGGGGCCCTCGAAGCTGTCGAGGCCATCTATGGCAGGAATTTTGGGATTACTCAGACCGCCGGTTCCGGAAATCAGCACCCGGGCGGTCCAGCTGTTGCCCTCACGGTCCTGAATCGTCCACAGGCCGCTGTCGCCATCAAACCGCGCGTGCACGATGTCGGTATTGAAGCGTACATGCCGGCGCAGGCCGTGCTTTTCGGTGAGCTCCAGAATGTATTGCTGGATTTCCGGTTGCTCGGCGAAGGCCCGCGTCCAGTCGGGTTTCTGCTCGAAGGAGAAGGAATACAGATGTGAAGACACATCACAGGCCGCTCCGGGATAGGTATTATCCCGCCAGGTGCCACCGACCTCCCCGGCCCGCTCGAACAGGGTGAAAGCCTCAATACCCGCCTGTTTCAGACGGATGCCCATACCCAGGCCGGAAAACCCGCCGCCAATAATGGCGATGGGGAGATCCGGGGTTTCTGCCTGACTGACTTGCGCATCCATGTGTCGGTACTTCCTTGCCGGTGTTTCAGTTTGCCGCAACAAAACTGTTGGTGGCGGAGACGGGATCACCATCGTAGCGGCTGTATTCCTCGCGCCAGCGATTAAAGGCGACGGTTTCCCCATGCTTCCAGGGGTGATAACCCGGCAGGTAATAGGTCAGATAGTGCGGCAGCATACGCGTGAACACACCACGCGGCCCGTACAGCCACCACAGCCCCCGGCCCCAGATTTTCAGCCGCTGCCAGCGGCCGATGCCATCCACCTTGAACATGTGACGCATGATCATGAAGGTATGCAGGGGGAACAGAATGGAGACATACAGCATCGCCATACAGCGCATGAAATAACCCACCCCGGCGGCTTTTTGCATCACATCAAAAGCCACGGCCTTGTGTTCAATCTCTTCGATAGCATGCCAGAAATAAATGGCCCTGATACGCGGATCGGCCCCCTCGAACACTGCTCCGTGTCTGAGGAAAAAATGCGACATGAGCGCAGTGATGTGTTCTGCAGCCGCAGTCTGCGCCAGCGACCAGCGCGGGAACTTGCGGCAGGTCCAGACCAGCACGTCGCGCTGCTGCTTTTCGATGTGATCCACCGCCACGCCCTGGCGCTTCAAGCGGTCGTTAAAATCATTGTGGACCCGGGTGTGCTGGGCCTCCTGAAAAATGAAGTGCTTGACCTCGGTGTGCAACTCATCATCGTCAACCTGGTCGCGGAATTTGCGCACGGACTCGATAAAGAAACGCTCACCCTGGGGAAACAGGGTGGACAAGGCATCAAAAAAGCGGGTGCGAAAAGGGTCGCCACCAAACCAGTAGCGCGGTATTTCGTCGCTTTGCAAACCAAAATCCAGATTGGCACGGGGCACGATTTCCCGTTCAGCCGGCATCGGTGTAGTCATCTCTTACCCTCCCGGGGTACGCCACTGCGAGCACTGCTTTAGACAATACCGCTCACTGTAGAGGAACCTTGTGCGCCAGAGCTATGACCCCCGACGCCTCTCGGGGAACAATTAACGACACTAAAAACGTCTTAAGGCCCAGGAAAACGCTGACCTATTCGTCGCATTTCCCTAAACCTAAAACCCTGAACGTAAAACAATGACCAGCGAAAGCTGATCATGAAGAATTTTCATCCCGCATTCGACTGGGGGTCATCCCGGTCCAGCGGCGGAAGGCACGGGTAAAGCTGCGCCGATCGGAAAAGCCCAGTTCCTCGCTGATGCTTTCCAGATCCATGTCACCGGCCAGCAGCTCCAGCGCCCGCTGGTGACGTACCGAGTCTTGCAACCCGGCAAAGCTGGTGCCTTCCCGACGCAGGCGCCGCTGCAGCGTCCTCGGCCCCATGGCAAAGGCCCGGCCCGCTTCACTCACACCGCCCCGCAACAGGCGCGGATCACTATACAGCGCACGGGTGAGTCGCACATTGAGTTGTTCGCGCCGAGTCAGACGCACCACTCGCTGCTCAATCAACTCCGCTGCCTGCTCATGCAGCGTTGGATAGTCCCCTTCCAGGTGACGATCCAGCAACTCGCGATCAAATACCAGTGCGTCGCGGGGTTGATTGAAATGCACCGGCAGCCGGAAAAATTCCTCGTAACGCCAGGCGTAGGGCGGGGGTGGATGCCGGAAGGACAATTTACCCAGGTCTGTGTCCTCACCCAGCAAAATTCGCGCGAATTTCAGTATCGAGGCGAAAAACATTTCCGCATGCCAGGGGCGTGTCCTGGTCCGATTATCCAGCGGCGCCTCCAGCACCAGTCGGGCATACCCGTCCTCTTCCTCGATGCGGGCCACCACCAGCGGATTGATCAGCGCCGGCACCCATTCCAGCACCCGGGCTGCATCCCGCAGCGAGGCACTGGTGGTGAGGAAGGTTTCCAGGTCAGGCAGATATTCAAAGGCGAAGGTTTCGCCAATCACAAAGGGGAAATGATGATCAGCTGGAGAGCGTTCAACACAGCTTTCCAGTACGCGGTCCAGCGTCCCCACCGGCACCACACTGTGCTCGATATGCATCAGGTCCAGTTCGATACCATGTGCCTGCAATACGGGCTTTAGGTTAAAACCACAACGGGTCGCCGCCTTCACCCAGCTTGGCAGTACGATGGAGGGGACGGTCTGTTCCGGCATGGCGGTTCCCGTACTGATAGATCCCGGCACATTCTCACAGGCACCGGGAAGCTTCACGAAAGCATCCGGGATTAACCCGGGCGTTTCAAGCCAAGTACGTCTTCCATATCATACAGGCCCGGAGATTGATCAAGCGCCCACAAGGCCGCACGCAGCGCACCACGGGCGAAGGTCATGCGGCTGCTGGCGCGATGAGTGATCTCGATGCGCTCGCCAATGCCGGCGAACATCACGGTGTGTTCACCCACAATATCACCGGCACGGATGGTCTCGAAGCCGATGGTGCGGCTGTCGCGGACGCCGGTCTGGCCCTCGCGCCCGTACACCGCATCCCGGGCCAGATCGCGGCCCAGACTCTCGGCCACCACCTCGCCCATGCGCAGGGCCGTACCGGAGGGTGCATCTACCTTGTGGCGATGATGCGCCTCGATAATTTCCACATCGTAATCATCACCCAGCGCCCGCGCGGCATCGGCAATCAGGCGCAGAGCCAGAGTGACACCGGCGCTGTAATTGGCGGCAAACACCACCGGCACCGTAGTCGCCGCGTCATTCAGGGCGTCACGCCCGGAAGCATCCATGCCGGTCGTCCCTACCACAAGCGGTAAGCCGGCCTGCGCGCACAGTCCGGCATGCCGGACTGTAGCTTCGGGCGCGGTAAAATCAATCAGCACATCCAGCCCCTGCAGGGCGGCATCAACATCATCAGCCAGGGTCACGCCCAGACGGCCACTACCGGCCAGCTCCCCGGCGTCCTGACCAATAAAGGGGTTGTCCGAGCGATCCAGCGCCGCAGCCAGACCGGCTTGCGGGTGTTCCGTCACGGCCTGCACGAGGTTGCGGCCCATGCGTCCGGCGGCCCCGGTGATTCCCACACGTTTGCTCATCTACTGCCCCGTTTTCGGCTTATAACCGCCTTTAGTATCGCACGAGCGGCTATGCCAGGCACCCGTAGCGGTGGCTCAGGAGGCCAGTTTTTCGAAAAACTCTCTGACGCCGTCCAGCCAGGAGCGAGTGCGTGGACTGTGCCGGTCGCCCCCCTTGTCCAGCGAGGCTTCGAACTGACGCAGCAACTCTTTTTGCTCACTGTTCAACTTGACGGGCGTTTCCACCTGCACCATCACCATCAGGTCGCCCTGGCCATCACCGTGCACCGAGCTCACCCCCTTGCCCCGCAGCCGGAACACCCGACCCGACTGGGTGCCATCAGGGATTTTCAGACTGACGCGACCTTCCAGGGTCGGCACTTCAAGCTCACCCCCTACTGCTGCAGTGACAAAGGACACCGGCATCTGACAGATGAGGTTATTGCCCTCGCGCTCGAACAATTCATGCGGGCGCACCTTGACCTGCACATACAGATCACCAGATGGCGCGCCATTGTGACCCGCCTCACCCTCGCCGGAAACCCTGATACGATCCCCGGTATCGACGCCGGCGGGGATCTTCACTGACAGGGTTTTCTCGCGCTGCACACGCCCCTGGCCCTGACAATCAGTGCAGGGAGAGCCGATGATGCGGCCATTGCCATGGCACTGCGGACAGGGCTGTTGAATAGAAAAAATCCCCTGCTGTATACGCACATCGCCGTGCCCGCCGCAGGTAGGACAGGTTTCCGGACTGGTGCCCGGTTCAGCGCCGCTGCCCTCGCAACGCCCGCAGGGCCGGGTGGAAGGCACGCGGATCTTCTGTTCGCAGCCGTGGGCGGCTTCCTCCAGCGTGAGCTCAAGAATATAGCGCAGGTCCGCGCCGCGCGCGGCCTGACGCCGCCCACGCCGACCACCACCGAAAATATCGCCAAACACATCGCCGAAGATATCGCTGAAAGGATCGCCGCCACCGGGACGGCCACCACCCATACCGGCGCCGTCCACCCCGGCATGGCCAAAGCGGTCATAGGCCGCGCGCTTCTGATCATCCGAGAGCACGGCGTAGGCTTCCTGTATTTCCTTGAAGCGTTCGGCCGCGGCTTCATCGTCGGGATTACGATCGGGATGAAATTTCATCGCCGCCCGCCGGTAGGCCTTTTTTATGGCGGCTTCGTCGGCATCACGTGATACGCCGAGCACCTCGTAATAATCGCGCTTGGACATGCAGGCTGTCCCCGTAGCTTGTTGAGTGATACCTGCGCCGGAGTCACAACTCCGGCGCAACAAAGCAGACTGCCCCCGTGCGGGGGCAGTCGGTTACTTCACAGGCTGTTAAAAGCCAGGCATATCAGCCCGACTGCTTGTTGTTGTCGTCATCGTTGACTTCCTCGAAGTCCGCATCGACGACATCCTCTTCACCCGAACTTCCCTGCTCGCCCGCAGCGCCGTCAGCCGCCTCGCCCTGTTGTTCGGCATAGGCCTTCTCGGCCAGCTTGCCGGACTTCTCGGACAGCGCCTGGGTGCGCTGGTCAATGAGCTCCTTGTCATCACCCTGGATAGCTTCCTTGAGCTCCTCAATGGCCTTCTCGATCTCCTGACGCTCGCCATCCTCGACCTTGTCGCCAAACTCCTTGAGGCTTTTCTCGGTCGCGTAGGCCAGATTATCGGCCTGGTTACGCGCCGTGACCAGCTCCTGGAACTTGCGGTCTTCCTCGGCGTGGGCCTCGGCGTCTTTGATCATGGCCTCGATTTCTTCCTCGCTCAGGCCGCTGGAAGCCTTGACCTCGATGGACTGCTCCTTGCCAGTCGCCTTATCCTTCGCCGACACGTGCAGGATGCCGTTGGCATCGATATCAAAGGTCACTTCGATCTGCGGCACGCCGCGCGGGGCCGGCGGAATATCGGCCAGATCAAAGCGGCCCAGCGACTTGTTCTCGGAGGCACGCTCGCGCTCGCCCTGGAGCACATGCACCGTCACCGCCGTCTGGTTGTCGTCCGCGGTAGAAAACACCTGGTTGGCCTTGGTCGGGATGGTGGTGTTCTTTTCGATGATCTTGGTCATCACACCGCCCATGGTCTCGATCCCCAGCGACAGCGGAGTCACGTCCAGCAGCAGCACGTCCTTGACGTCACCTGCAAGCACGCCGGCCTGGATTGCCGCACCCACGGCGACGGCCTCGTCCGGGTTCACATCCTTGCGCGGATCCTTGCCGAAGAAATCGGCCACCACTTCCTGAACCTTGGGCATGCGAGTCTGGCCACCGACCAGAATCACATCATCAATATCCTTGACCTGCAGCCCGGCATCCTTGACCGCCGTGCGGCACGGCTCAACCGTACGCTTGACCAGCTCTTCCACCAGCGACTCGAGCTTGGCCCGTGTCAGCTTGATGTTCAGATGTTTGGGGCCACTCTGGTCGGCTGTAATGTAGGGCAAATTGATTTCCGTCTGCTGGCCGGCGGAGAGCTCGATCTTGGCCTTCTCGGCGGCTTCCTTGAGCCGCTGCAGGGCCAGCGGGTCGTTGTGCAGATTAACGCCCTGCTCCTTTTTGAATTCCTCGACCAGGTAATCCATGATCTTGAGGTCGAAGTCCTCACCGCCGAGGAAAGTATCACCATTGGTGGCCAGCACCTCGAACTGGTGCTCGCCATCCACCTCGGCCACTTCGATAATAGAAACATCGAAGGTGCCGCCACCCAGGTCATACACCGCGATCTTACGATCACCGCGCTGCTTGTCCATGCCATAAGCCAGCGCCGCCGCCGTGGGCTCGTTGATAATACGCTTGACCTCCAGGCCTGCAATACGCCCGGCATCCTTGGTGGCCTGGCGCTGCGAGTCGTTGAAATAGGCCGGCACGGTAATCACCGCTTCAGTGACTTCCTCGCCCAGGTAGTCCTCGGCGGTCTGCTTCATTTTTTGCAGGATGCGAGCCGACACTTCGGGCGCCGACATTTGTTTGCCCTGGGCTTCCACCCAGGCATCACCGTTTTTGGCTTCGACAATCTTGTAAGGCACGATCTTGGTGTCTTTCTGCACCACTTCGTCCTTGAATTTTCGGCCAATCAACCGTTTGATCGCATACAGCGTATTCTCGGGGTTGGTCACTGCCTGACGCTTGGCAGACTGTCCGACCATGACCTCGCCTTCCTTGTTGAAGGCCACAATGGACGGCGTGGTCCGCGAACCCTCGGCGTTTTCCAGCACCTTGGGCTTGCCACCTTCGAGTACCGCCACACACGAGTTGGTTGTACCCAGGTCGATTCCTATAACTTTAGCCATAACTCTCTACTCCAGAACTTGTCTGCCAAACCGATGCAATTTCACTGCTACAGGCATAAATATGGATGCCTGCAGTATTTTTCAACCCGTTGATTGATATTTGTTGCCATTACCCACCCGCAGGGGGGCGGGCAACCACCACCATGGCCGGTCTCACTACCCGCTCGTTGAGCAGATAGCCTTTTTGCATGACCTCCACCACGGTGTCCGGCTCGACCTCGCCGGTGGGTGTGGTGGCCACGGCCTCATGACGCTCCGGGTTGAAAGGCTCGCCCTCGGGGTTGATCTCTTCTACCCCGAATTTCTCCAGTACCTGGCCAAACATCTTGAGGGTCAGATCGGTGCCCTCGCGCAGGGCTGTCACATCAGCCTGCTCCTGCTCGCCGGCCTTCAGCCCCATTTCCAGGCTGTCACGCACCGGCAACAACTCGGCCACAAACTTCTCCAGCCCGAACTTGTGGGCGTTAGCCACCTCACGTTCTCCACGGCGGCGGACATTCTCCAGCTCGGCCATAGCCCGCAGGTAATTCTCGTGATTTTCACGGGCCTCGCTGCGCAACTGCTCAAGCTCTTCGCTTGCATCCGTCGCAGCGGCCAGGGCGGCGTCCTCATCCGCTTGCGGCGGCTGCCCGTGTGCTTCCTGATCCTGATGCTGTTTGTCGCTCATTGCTTACCCGATTAGCTGAAAAAAACCATCCGGCACACAAATCAATGCGCCGACTTTCATTCACACTGAATGCTGATGTGGGGTCTATTCGCGGGAATTCAAGGCCGCCCCGAGCAAACGGGCAGTCACATCGACAATGGGGATGACCCGGTCATAGGCCATCCGTGTGGGGCCGATCACGCCCAGCACCCCCACCACATGGTCATCAATCTCGTAGGGCGCGGTAACCACACTGCACCCGTCAAGCACTTTGTAGCCCGATTCCTCACCAATGAAAATCTGCACACCGTCGGCGCTGACGCACTGATCAAGCAGGTGCAGAATGTCACGCTTGGTGGTGAAAGCCTCGAACAACTGGCGCAGCTTGTCCACGTCCGAGAGCTCCTTGAAGTTCATCAGATTGACCTGGCCGGCTATCACATAATCTTCCTCGTCGGAACTGCTGAACACCTTGCCGGCCATTTCCACCGCCGCGCGCATGGTTTCGTTCATGTCTTCACGCGTACGTGAAAGCTCATTAAGCAGTCGCCGGCGCACATCCATCAGCCCGCTCCCGACAAACAGCGAACTGAGGTAATTCGAAGCTTGCTGCAGCTCCGACGGGCTGTACTCCCGCTCTACATGCAGGATGCGGTTTTGTATTTCATTGTCGGAAAACACCAGGATGGCCAGCACCCGGCCCGCCGACAGGGAGACAAACTCCATATGCCGGATTTCGGAGTGATCCCGCCGCGGCAAGGTGACCACGCCCGCCATATTGGTAATGCCGGAGAGCAGATTGGAAGCCGTGCTGATAAGAGACTGGGGGTTGAATTCCTCGCCCGTCTCGAGATTCTCGCGCAGGCGTTCAACCTCTACTCGACTCAGCGGCTGCACCTTGAGCAGGGTGTCAATAAACAGTCGGTAACCCTTGACGGTGGGTATACGCCCGGCCGAGGTATGTGGCGCGGCGACCAGCCCCATCTCTTCGAGATCAGCCATCACATTGCGCACCGTGGCTGGGCTGAGCTCCATACCGGAATCCCGCGACAGGGTGCGCGACCCCACCGGCTGGGCATCCTGGATAAACCGTTCCACCAGCGTCTTGAGCAGACGCCTTGAACGCTCATCAAGCCTCAGATCCGATCCTTTGGAAGCCATTGTGTAATATCCGCCCGTCGAGCCAGGCAATCAAGCAAGGGAGCCCGGACCATTACGGTCACGAACCCTGTGGAAGTTGTTTGGCACTCTCATGGTGAGAGTGCCAGAGCAAGTTAGCAACCCCGCCCAGAGCCTGTCAAGACGCGGGTTGGCGGCTTCCCGAGATCGTGCTAGTGTGGCTTGCATTTGCGGCGCGGCAAAACCATGAATAATCCTCCCCGGACCATAGGCATAATCGGCAAACACGATGCGCCGAGCCTGAAAAACACCTTGCAAACCCTGACTGCCTTTCTGCAGGAGGCCGGCCTGCAGGTATTACTGGACGAAAGAAGCACCGGTCACCTCGACCACAACGGCTCGCGCTGCGTCGACCGGGAGACACTCGGGCAGGAATCTGACCTGGTTGTCGTGCTCGGCGGCGACGGCACCTTTCTGGATGCGGCGCGCTCCATCGCCCCCGCCGACACCCCCCTGCTGGGCATCAATTTGGGCCGACTGGGTTTCATGACCGACATCACCCGGGGCAATATGCTGCCCACCATGGAACAGATCCTGGCCGGCGAGCACCACGTGGAAAAACGGCTGATGCTTGAAGGCGAAGTCTGGCGCCAGGGTAAATGCATCGACAGCCGACCAGCATTGAACGACGTGGTGCTCACCAAGCGTGACGTGGCCCGCATGATCGAGTTTGAAACCTTTGCCGGCGAACATTTCATCAGCAACCACCGCGCCGATGGCCTGGTCGTAGCCACCCCCACCGGATCCACCGCCTATGCGCTCTCCGGCGGCGGCCCGGTGCTTAATCCCGCGCTGGATGCCCTGGTGCTGGTGCCCATCTGCCCGCATATGCTCAGTGACCGGCCGCTGGTAGTCGACGCCGGTAGCCAGATCGAAATCCTGTTCACGGAGAATAACACCAACCCGGCCCAGACGACCTGGGACGGACAGTTCAGCGTGCCTCTGAAAAATGGCGACCGGGTCCGCATCCGGCGCAGCCAGCACCCGCTGACTCTGGTTCACCCTCGCGACTACAATTACTACGCTATCCTGCGTGACAAGCTCCAGTGGGGAAGGGACCAGACTGCGGCCAGGGACTGAAAACGGCGGACACGGGAGATAACGGCGGATGCTGAGCCGGATCGAAATCAGGAATTTCGCGATTATTGACGAGGTGAGCCTGGAGCTGGCGTCGGGGCTATCCATCCTCAGCGGTGAAACCGGCGCCGGCAAATCCATTCTGATCGACGCGCTGGGCCTGGTGCTGGGTGATCGTGCCAACGCTGACACCATCCGACCCGGCGCCTCGCGCGCCGAAATCATCGCCGAGTTCGATATCAGCGATCAGCCGGATGTCAGCCGCTGGCTGACCGAACAAAGCCTGGACGAGGACGGCCTGTGTCTGCTGCGCCGCGTGGTGGAGGCAGGCGGTCGCTCCCGCGCTTTCGTCAATGGCCGCACCTCCACCACCCAGGTCGTGCGCGAGCTGGGTGAAATGCTGGTCGACATCCACGGCCAGCACGAACACCAGTCACTGATGCGGCGTGACGCCCAGCGCCGGCTACTGGATGAATTCGGTGACCACGGCCAGTTGCTGGCTCAGGTAGCGGACAGCTACAAACGTCGCCGTGAACTGGAAGCCGAACTGGAAAACCTCCAGGCCGCCGACCGCGACCAGCGCCTGGACTTGCTGCGCTATCAGGTCAATGAACTCGAAGCCCTGGATCTGCAGGCCGATGAAGTCGAACAAATCGAACAGGAACACCGCCGCCAGGCCAATGCCGGACGACTACTTGAACAGGGCCAGCGCATTCTGGCTCTGACCTGGGAAAATGACGAAGCCAGCGCCCACGACCTGGCCACCCGCGCTGCTACCGAAACCACCGAATTGGTTGAACTCGATGAGGGCTTTGAAGCCGCGCGTGAACTGTTTGAAAGCGCCGCCATACAATTGCAGGAAGGCGTGGACGAGCTGCGTCGCCATCTCGAGCGCCTGGAGCTTGACCCGCAGCGCCTGCAGGAACTCGAACAGCGCATCGGCGTGCTGCACGAGCTGGCACGCAAGCACCATTGCCGCCCGGAAGAACTCCCCGGGTGCCTGGAGACACTCTCCAGCGAGTTGCAGAAGCTGGAACTGGCCGAAGACCGCATCCGTGACTTGCAGGCGCAGCTGCATGCCTGCGAGGCCGAGTACACCGAACTGGCTGACAATCTGACCATGTCCCGCCAGCAAGCGGCAAACCGACTGGCAACCGAAACCGGCGCCATCATGCACAACCTCGGCATGCCCGACGGCCGCCTGGAAGTCGCGCTGGAAACCGACCCCGCGCGCTTTTCCGCCACCGGCCGGGACACCACCGAGATCAACGTCAGCATGAACCCGGGCCAGCCGCCCCGCCCCCTGCGCAAGGTGGCCTCCGGCGGCGAACTCTCACGCATCAGCCTGGCCATCCAGGTGGTGGCGGCCAACAACAACTCCATCCCCTGCATGATTTTCGACGAAGTGGACAGTGGCGTGGGCGGCGGGGTAGCCGAAATCGTCGGCCAGCAACTAAAGAATCTGGCGCGGGGGCGCCAGGTGATGTGCGTCACCCACCTGCCCCAGGTCGCCGCCTTTGCCGACCACCACTACCAGGTG
>SLRW01000075.1 GCA_007130745.1 Gammaproteobacteria bacterium | reverse complement strand
GGGCCTCGCCCTGCGGGGCCGCCATATTAACAGATCAAAGTTTCAGACTCAGCGGCGTGCTCTAAAAAAATCTCGTAACAGCGCTGCGCATTCGTCTGCGAGCACCCGGCCCAACCACGGTACCTGATGATTAAGCCCATTGTCCGTCAACACCTGGTAGACACTGTCCACAGCGCCGGCCTTCGGATCGGGGGCACCATATACGAGTCCGTCAATACGCGCATGAATCATAGCCCCGGCGCACATCACACAGGGCTCCAGCGTCACATACAGCAAACAACCCCCAAGCCGGTAATTACCGAGCGCCTCGCCGGCAGCACGCATGGCAATGATCTCGGCGTGAGCGGTGGGATCATTGCCATGGATGGGCCGATTCCAGCCCTCACCAACTACCTCCCCGTCACGTACAATAACTGCCCCGACCGGTACTTCATCCTCACCAGCGGCCCGTTGCGCCAGCGTCAGGGCGTGCTGCATCCAGCGTTCATGCGCTGTCGGCGAAATGCTGTCCAACAGGCTCATTCCCACTCGATGGTTGCAGGTGGTTTGCCGGAGATGTCGTACGTTACCCGCGAAATACCTTCAATTTCGTTGATTATCCTGCGAGAAACGTGATCCAGGAAATCGTAGGGCAGATGCGCCCAGCGGGCCGTCATAAAGTCGATGGTCTCCACCGCGCGCAGTGCCACCACATATTCGTAGCGCCGGCCATCGCCGGTGACACCCACCGATTTCACCGGCAGAAACACAGCGAAGGCCTGGCTGACGCGGTCATACCATCCCCACTCGCGCAGTTCATGGATAAAAATAGCATCCGCGTGGCGCAACAGATCAGCGTATTCCTTGTGCACTTCACCGAGGATACGCACCCCCAGCCCGGGACCCGGGAAGGGATGGCGTTGCACCATCTCCGCGGGCAGCCCCAGCTCCAGCCCGATCTTGCGCACCTCATCCTTGAACAACTCGCGCAGCGGTTCAACCAGCTTGAGCTTCATGGTTTCCGGCAGTCCGCCCACGTTGTGGTGGGACTTGATCACATGCGCCTTGCCGGTGGTGGAGCCGGCGGATTCAATCACATCGGGATAAATTGTCCCCTGGGCCAGCCAGTCTACGTCACGGATTTTTGCGGCTTCCTCATCAAACACATCAATAAACAAATTACCGATAATCTTGCGTTTGGCCTCCGGGTCAGCCTCCCCTTTGAGCGCGCCCAGAAAACGGTCCTCGGCATCGACCCGGATCACGTTTACACCCATGTGACGGGCAAAAGTGGCCATAACCTGATCACCCTCGTCCTGGCGCAACAAGCCGTTGTCCACAAACACGCAGGTGAGCTGATCACCGATAGCGCGATGCAACAAGGCGGCGACTACGGACGAATCCACACCGCCGGACAGGCCCAGCAACACCTTGCCCTCGCCCACCTGCTCCCGCACACGGGCAATGCTGTCTTCGATGATATTCCCCGGCGTCCAGTCGCCGGCACAGCCGCAGATCTCGCGTACGAAGCGCTCGAGAATGCGGTGGCCCTGGGGCGTGTGGGTGACTTCGGGATGAAACTGCAGCCCATACCAGCCGCGCTCATCATCGCCCATACCGGCAATGGGCGCGGCATCGGTGCTGGCAATGCACTGGAAGCCTGCCGGGATTTCGGTGACCCGGTCACCGTGGCTCATCCACACATCCAGCATGCCGTAACCTTCGGGCGTGGTGTGATCTTCTATATCCCGCAACAGGCGCGAATGGCCATGCGCGCGGATACTGGCGTAACCAAACTCCTTGTGATCCGAGGGCTCTACCCGACCGCCAAGCTGGGCGGCCATGGCCTGCATGCCGTAGCAAATCCCCAGCAGCGGCACCCCCAGTTCCAGCACCACACCGGGCAGGCGCGGCGTTTGCTCGAAGGTTACGGACTCGGGGCCACCGGAAAGAATCACACCACGCGGAACAAAGGCCCGAATAGCGGCCTCGTCCACATCACAAGCGTAAATCTCGCAATACACCCCCGCCTCACGCACACGGCGGGCGATCAACTGGGTGTACTGGGAACCGAAATCCAGAATCAGGATCCGGTCGGCATGAATATCGGTCATGCTATGACCCCGGTGGTTGAATACAGGCAAAAGTCTGCGCGGCCGCGAAATGCTCGCGATATAAACGCGAAATAATTATTCCGGTTCTCCGCCATCAACAACGAAAATACAATCAAACTGCGGCTGACATCCCCCGGCGTACCATGTTGCCCAGTCACCCGAGCCTTTGTGTATTCGCGTTCATTTCGCGAGCATTTCGCGGCCCTCACCGGGGCATCACCAAACCATCACGAGGGATCTATGCGGTAGTTGGGTGATTCCTTGGTGATGCTCACATCATGCACGTGACTCTCGCGGATGCCGGCATTGGTGATGCGGACAAACTGCGGGCGTGTGCGCATTTCCTCTATATCACGGCAGCCGGTATAGCCCATGCTGGCGCGCAAGCCGCCCAGCAACTGATGCACAATAGCCGCCATCGGACCCTTGTAGGGCACGCGGCCCTCGATCCCCTCGGGCACCAGCTTTTCCACCTCGGTGGCCGTATCCTGGAAATAGCGATCAGCGGAGCCCTGACTCTGCCCCATGGCCCCGAGCGACCCCATACCACGGTAGGACTTGTAGGACCGCCCCTGGTAGAGCTCGACCTCGCCCGGCGCTTCCTCGGTACCAGCAAACAGGCTGCCAATCATCACGCAATGCGCGCCGGCCACAAGTGCCTTGGCAATGTCACCTGAAAAACGGATGCCACCGTCGGCGATGGCGGGGACACCGCTTTTCTGCAACCCCTCAACCACATTGGCGACGGCTGAAATCTGCGGCACTCCCACTCCGGCAACAATGCGAGTAGTGCAGATGGAACCCGGACCTATACCGACTTTTACCCCGTCCACACCAGCCTTGACCAGCGCCCGGGCAGCATCAGCAGTGGCCACATTGCCCGCCACTACCTGAATATCCTGATAATGCTGCTTGATCCAGCGCACCCGTTCGATCACCCCACGCGAATGGCCATGCGCCGTATCCACTACCACCAGATCAACACCGGCCTCACTCAGCACGGCCAGTCGTTCCTCGCTGTCAGGACCGGTCCCCACCGCGGCGCCCACGCGCAAACTACCCTGGGCATCCTTGGCGGCGCTGGGGAAATCGGTGGCCTTCTGGATGTCCTTGACCGTGATCAGGCCGCGCAATTCAAAGTTGTCATTGACCACCAGCACCTTCTCGATGCGATGTTTGTGCAACAACGCCTCGACCTCACCGGTTTGCGCCCCTTCGCTCACTGTCACCAGTCGTTCGCGGGGAGTCATCACGGCGGATACGGGCTTGTCCAGCGCCGTCTCGAATCGCAGATCACGGCTGGTAACAATGCCCACCAGGTCACGTCCATCGACCACGGGCACGCCGGAGATTTTTTCGCGGCGGGTGAGTTCTATGAGATCACGGATGCTGGTATCAGGGGAGGTGGTCACGGGGTTTTTGATCACCCCGCTTTCGTATTTTTTGACGATGCCGACTTCACGCGCCTGTTGCTCAGCGGTCATACTCTTGTGGATCACACCCAGCCCGCCTTCCTGGGCCAGGGCAATCGCCAGCGAGGACTCGGTGACCGTGTCCATGGCGGCCGAAACCACCGGCACATTCAGATCGATTTCGCGTGTAATGCGGGTGCGCAGATCAACTTCGCGGGGCAGTATTTCTGAATAGTCCGGCAGCAGCAGAACATCGTCAAAAGTGAGGGCTTCCTGAGCTATTCGCATTCGCCGTTACCACATCCATTCAGACAGCGCCGGGCAGGTGGCGCACATTATAGAGATGCGGGGGCAGACGGTAAAGCAAGGCAACGCTGATCAGTCTTGCTGCCGTGAACCCTGACTGACCCCAGCTATACCTTGATTGACCTGCCGCAGCGCCCCCGCCAGGGTGGTATGCACCGGATCTACCTGCACCTGCGGATCCAGCGACCATTCCCAGACGCGTCCTTCATCCGGGTCGGGTTGCTCCCCGATCAGACTGAAGCCGAACTTTTCCAGTACATCACTGGCCGCAGTGGACGCCGCCGGTGTCTGCACCAGAAGGGTCAGCCGGGCATCCTGGCCCCGGGCCAGCCGGACCAGCTGGCGCACCAGCGCCGTAGCCACACCCCGCCCCCTGAACTCGGGAAAGGTATACCAGGCCATCTCTACGTGCTGCTTCTCGGGCGCGCCACGAAACACACCAAAGCCGCGGCACTGCCGACCCTCCAGTGCCAGATAACCAACCCACGGCGGCTCAAAACCGAACTTCGCATAATGCTGACGCATTGCCTGCAATATTTGCGTGGCGGTTTCCGGCAAACCCGGTACATCACGCTCGGGCCGGCCATCCCGATTAATGGCTATCAGTTCCATCCGACAACATTCCCCCACCTGCGGATTCACTCACCCGCTGTATCACCAGCCGGCGCCCCGTGCCGGGCAAATCTGTTCTTGTCGTGCCGGCAATCAACTCCCCCGACTGAGGGGCATACTTCCCTACTCTGCCACACCGTTTTCGCGCGCAACTGGCGGCGTATCCGTCACACTGACAATCTCACCGCTGTCGAGCTCCACACACAAGGCATCGGCCAATGAGGCATCAATCAGCCCGGTATAATCCGGAAACACGCGCCGCTCTATACGCGACAGTGTGCCATGATGTGAGCGGGTGCGGGGATTACGGCTGATCAGGGCGCAGCAATCCTTGTAAGGCTCAATCGAGGTTTCATAAGTCCCGATACGTCGCGCCAGACTTACAATCTCCTGTTTATCCAGCCCGATCAACGGGCGCAGCACAGGCATACTCACCGAGCTGGAGTGCGTGGCGATATTCTCCAGTGTCTGCGAGGCCACCTGCCCCAGGCTATCGCCGGTGACCAGCGCGCTCGCGTCATTGCAGTGCGCCAGCCGTTGCGCAATACGCGCCATGAAGCGCCGGAACAGCATCAACTCATAGCTGGCCGGCCGCGTCATCAGCGCCGCATCAAAATGAACATAAGGCACCAGATACAGCCTTGAACGCAGACTGTAGCGACTCAGGTGCCGGGCCAATCCGATGACCTTGTTGTCATGCACGCTGTCCTCACTGACCCGGTGCGCCGTGAAATGGACAAAATCCATGCTGCAGCCCCGTCGGGCAAGCAGCCAGGACGCCACCGGCGAATCAATCCCGCCGGAAAGCAGACTGACCACATGCCCGGAACTTCCCACCGGCAAACCACCGGGCCCCCGGCGACGCTCGCTGCGGACATAAACCCCCTCGGGGTAAATATCCACCGCAAAGGCCTGATCCGGCTCATCCAGATTGACACGCTGCCATTTACCCTGGGCAATAATAGCTGCGCCCAGCTGACGCTCAAGCTCCGTCGTACGCACAGGAAAGCGCTTGTCGGCACGGTTTACCCGGATCGCAAAACTTTCATCCACTCGCCCGGGCTCACGTGCCTGACCCTCTGTCAGCACCAGTGACTCGATCAAATCACAGTCAGGGGTCGTGCCATCCGGATATAGCTGCTCCGTAGCGCGCCAGGTAACCGGTGTTACCCACACGGCACCAGGCACTTCCGATGCCGCCCCCAAAGCGCGCTCCAGCACCTCTTGCGGCGTCCCTTCGGGAATCTCCACAAACACCCGGTCATGGTGCGAGGCCACCCGCCAGTCAATCCCTGCCCGGCTCAACCGGTGGCGGATGTTGTTAATCAGACGGGACTTGAAGCGCGAGTAATTGCGCCCCTTGAGGGCGATTTCACCGTAATTGATCAGGATGCGATTGATTCCGGGATGCATCAATGCTTCGCTCGACAGGCTAAACAAGCGGCACAGTCTACCATCACCACAGCGTTTCTGAGCCGGTGTCCGGCTTATTCACAGGAAACGCCGGGATGCGACGAATAGCTCAGCGTTTCCCCAGCACCTTGCCTGGATTCATGATGCCGTGCGGATCAAGGCCCGCTTTGATCGTGCGCATCAGCTCCAGTGCTACCGCCTGTTTGCTGCGCTGCAACTCGCCGATACGCAGTTGGCCAATGCCGTGTTCGGCGGCGACAGAACCCGCATACCGCAACACCACATCATCCACATGCCGGCAGAGCTCATCCCAGCGCGCCAGAAATTCGCCACTATTCATTGTGACGGGCTGTTGCAGATTAAAATGCAGGTTGCCGTCTCCCAGATGACCAAAGGCGCACACCCGCACACCCGGACAGACCTGCGCCACAACTTCGCCGGCTTCATGCACAAAAGCCGGCACACTGGAGACCGGCACCGAGATATCATTCTTGATACTGGCACCTTCCAGCCGCTGGGCCTCCGGGATGGATTCACGCAGCCGCCACAGCGCGCCAGCCTGGGCCAGGCTTTCGGCCACCACGGCATCGGCTACCACACCGCTATCGAGCAATCGGGCCAGCGTCTGTTCAAGCAGGAGTCGCAGGCCGCTGTCTACCCGCGCGCTCGACAACTCCACCAGCAGATACCAGGGGTACGGTTGCTGCAGCGGATTGCGGCTGTCGGGGATATGCGCCTGCACAAAGTCCATGGCCTGTGCACTGATCAGCTCACAACCACTGACGCTGTCCCCGCTCTCACGACGCAAGGCGGTGTATACGGTCAGCGCATCCTCTGCACTGCCCATCCCCAGCAGCGCCGTGGCCTGCTCGCGTGGTTGCGGAAACAGCCGCAATACGGCGGCGGTAATCACCCCCAGTGTGCCCTCGCTGCCTATAAAGAGATGGCGCAGTTCATAGCCGGCATTATCCTTGCGCAGGGCACTGAGCCCATCCCATACGCGCCCGTCCGGCAACACCACCTCAAGCCCCAGCACCAGATCCCGGGTATTCCCGTAACGCAGCACATTGGTGCCCCCGGCATTGGTCGCCAGATTACCGCCGAGCATGCAGCTGCCCTCGGCAGCCAGGCTCAGCGGGAACAAGCGGTCCGCCTGACGTGCCGCCGCCTGTACGTCGGCCAGAATGCAACCGGCCTCCGCTACCAGCGTGTCATTAGCGGCGTCCAGCGAACGAATCCGATTCATGCGTCGCAGACTGAGAATAATCTGCGCGCCGCTTTGATCCGGCGCTGCCCCGCCACACAGGCCGGTATTACCCGACTGAGGCACCACCCCGATCCGGGCGGCATGACACACAGCCATCACCCGCGCCACTTCCCCGGTACAAGCTGGACTCACCACAGCGGCGGCACTGCCTGCGAACAGGCCACGCCATTCGCGCAGGTAAGGCGCCATCAACTCAGGATCGGTGATCCAGCCGGAAGCGCCAACAATGGCCCGCAGCTGCTCGAGCGGAGAAATATCTGGAGGATGTGATTCTTGCATGCCGGCCATTGTACCCCGGCAGCGGCTTGTGATCAGGCGAGTTAAGCCGCCAGGGAAACGCTGATCAATTCGTCACGTCTCAGCGGGTCCAGTCGCCTCCATATCAAGGCGCCGTGCGCAGGGAAGGCTGGTTGCCCTTTCCAGGCGCGGCAACGGCTGCAGATGGGCGCGACGAATTAATCAGCGTTTCCCTAGCCATCCCCGGAGACGGGGATGCGAAGCACCTCGCCGGCGCGCACCCGGTCGCTGTCAAGCTGGTTGAAATCACGCAAACGTCCCACGCTGGTCTGGTAACGGCTGGCGATATGGGACAGCGTTTCTCCGCGCTGAATAATGTGCTCGACCGGACCGCCCGCCATCAGACCGTGATCCGGCAAACGCTCCTGGAAATAGCCCCTGATCCCGCGCAACAGGGACTGGGCCAGAGCCTGCTGGTGTCGCGAGTTATTCAGTCGCCGTTCTTCTTCCGGGTTGGATATAAACGCCGTTTCCACCAGGATAGAAGGCAGATCGGGAGACTTCAGCACCGCAAAAGGCGCCTGTTGCACCTGGCGCCGGTGCACCGGCCCCAAACCGGCCAGTTCGTTCACCACCTTCTCACCCAGAGCAAAACTGGCATCCATGGTGGCCGTCTGCGAGAGATCCAGCAGCACCGAAGCCAGTTGATCATCCTTGTCGCGCAAATCTACGCCGCCCACGCGATCGGCGGCGTTTTCCCGGTTTGCCAGCCAGCGGGCCGCCTCATCACTGGCGCCGCCCTGGGACAGCACATAGACAGAGGAACCACGCGCGCGCGGATTCTTGAAGGCATCGGCATGCAGTGAAATAAACAGATCGGCGTGATTATCCCGGGCAATGGCGGCGCGCTGGCGCAGACTGACGTAATAATCACCATCCCGGGTGAGCAGTGCCCGCATGCCAGGTTCGGCGTCCACCAGACGCGCCAGCTTGCGAGCGATCGCCAGCACCACCTCTTTTTCATGCGTGCCGTGAGGACCGATGGCCCCGGGATCCTCACCACCGTGGCCGGCATCAATGGCAATCACCAGATCCCGCGAGCGAGTACCATTACTGCTTCCGGCGCTGCGCACGGCGCGCCGGGCTTCGCGGTTGCCAGTGCCTCTGCCGGTCTTGTCGTGCAGATCTACCACCAGACGGTGGCCGTGGGGCCCCGACGGTGGTAACAGGAAAGTACTGGGCTTGAGTTCCCGATCCAGATCCAGCACCAGCCTGAGATCGTTGCCATTACGCACCCCACTGCGGATGCCGCCCACACGCCCCTGCTCATCCCTGCCCGCATCAAGACGACTGACGGCTTTGGCGCTGCGCATATCAATCACCAGCCGGTGCGGATCCTTGAGTGAAAACACGCTGTGCTCAAGGGGCTCGCTGATATCAAACACCACCCGGGTGTGCTCGGGACCGCCCCACACACGCACGTCACTGACTTGCGCAGCCTGCGTCGGGGCCACTAAAGCCAGCATCATCAGTGCCGCTGCAAGAACTCCCCTCATCACCTGTTTCCCTGCCGGATGCGTTGTTTTTCGGCCCCGCACACGCGCAGCGGACCCGCATCTACATTCATCTATACTCAAGATATTTTAAAAATGCAAGCATTTTATCAAGATACGAGATATTCCTTATGTGCTACACAAACACAAATATAAAGATCGTTTCAGGTCTTAAGCCTTAGGTCTCAAGACGTCTTAAAACCCAAGACTTAAAACGATACCCGGATACAGAACGCCAGAGGCGGCAGGCCAGGGGCAGACTAACCGGGGTGGTCAGGGCAACGCACTTTCAAGTAAACCGTGGGGGTTATCGTGCCGGACTGTCATCTCCAGCCGACGTGAATCATCTGCTGCAGGCGACAGCGACAACCACAGATCAGGCGACGGTAGAAAGCCACGCCCCTTCTCCGGCCACTCCACCAGCCACAGGGCCGGCTGATCCAGCCCGTCCTGCAAGCCCAGGAATTCCAGCTCGGCGGGGTCGCCCAGACGGTAAAGGTCCAGATGGAGAGCCTCGACAATTCGCGGATGGTCGAGACGGTAGGGTTCCATCAACGTGTAGGTCGGGCTGCGGACTGCACCCTGCCAACCCAGCCCACGCAGGATAGCGCGGCACAGCGTGGTCTTGCCCGCGCCCAGGTCGCCCTGCAAATAAATGACCAACGGGCAACCCGCGGGCACAGGCAATGCACTGGCCAGCGCTTTGCCAAAGTCCCGGGTCGCGGCCTCATCAGCCAGCAAACGCGAGGCCATCACGGATTCACAAGCTGTTGCAGCGGCGCCAGAAGATCACAAGCCAGCAGTCCCCGCTCACCCCGTTCAGCCGCAAGCTCGGCGGCGCGGCCATGCAACCAGACCCCCACGCCGGCCGCATCAAAAGGCGACAGCCCCTGCGCCAGCAACCCGGCAATCACCCCGGTCAGCACATCCCCCATGCCACCGCTGGCCATACCCGGGTTACCCCGATCCACCAACGCCTGTCGCGCGCCACCGGCAATCAACGTGCCTGCTCCCTTGAGCACAGCCACCCCGCCATAACGGGTCAGCAGTTCATCCACGGCAGCGAAACGGTCACTGTTGATCGCGGCCGAATCACTCCCCAGCAAGCGCCCCGCTTCACCGGGGTGCGGCGTAATCACACGCCGGTCATTATGATCGGGATTATTGGCCAGCAGATTGAGTGCATCGGCATCCATTACCACCGGCAATCGTGTCTCTGCCACGGCGGCCCACATTGCCCGGCCCCACTCACCCTGCCCCAGCCCCGGCCCCACAGCGACAACTGTCGCGCGCGCCAGCAGCGGCGCCAGTTCCCGTGCATGACTTACCCCCGCGCACATCAGCTCCGGCCGGCCGGCATTGAGCATGGCCGCATGCGCCGGGGCCGTCGCCACGCTGACCAGCCCGGCACCCGAACGCTGCGCCGCTTCCCCGGCCATGCGCGCCGCGCCTGACATACCCGGCGCACCACCGATCACCAGCACATGACCAAAATGCCCCTTGTGCGCGTTGCGTGGTCGAGGCGGCAGAGCGACGGCGACGTCCCGATCACTGACCCGCTGCAGAATGCAGGGCTCACTTTCATATACCGACGGCGGCACAGCCAGATCATCAAATACCAGTTGACCGGTGAACCGAGGACCATCGGCGGTGAACAGACCGCGCTTGAGGCCAATAAAAGTCGCCGTCACATCAGCCCGTACCGCAACCCCCAGAGCACAGCCGCTATCCGCCGACAACCCACTGGGGATATCCACCGCCAGACGGGCCCAGTCACCGGCATTAACGGTCTCGATCAGCTCGCGCCAGCGACCTTCAACCTCGCGCTCAAGCCCCGTTCCGAACAGCGCATCCACCACCACATCCGGAGCAAAAGCAGCCAGATATCCGGCATTCTCATGCCACAGGATGACCGTGCCTCCGGCGCGCTCCCAGTCCGCGGCGGCACGAGCAGCATCCCCGGAAAGCTCGTCCGGGGGCGCCATCGCCAGCACCCGCGCCTGCAGGCCCGCCTCCTGCGCCAGGCGCGCAATCACATAGCCATCGCCGCCGTTATTGCCCTTGCCACAGCAAACCAGCACCCGCCCGCCCCGCGGCCAGTGCTGGCGCAGGGCGGCAAAGGCCGCCGAACCGGCGCGGCACATCAACTCGTAGCCGTCGATACCAGCCCCTGCGATAGCCGCGCGGTCAAGCCGCTGCATCTGCGCAGCGGTATAAAGATTTTGGGGCAGGCTATCCATTCTGTCAGTATACTTTTTACTAACGCTTCAAGGCAGCCCGTAGCCCCTGATGAACATGGTCACCCAGAGCACTTCCGATCAGCCCGGGCTGCAACAGCTCAAGCAGCGCGTTCGTGAACAGGCAAACGAACTGGGTTTCCAGCACCTGGGCGTCAGCGATACCGATCTGCACGAAGACGAAAAACGGCTGGAGCGCTGGTTGGCCGCGAACCGACATGGCGACATGCACTACATGGCGCGCCATGGCCGCCAGCGCAGCCGCCCCGCCGAGCTGGTGCCGGGCACCCTCCGGGTCATCAGTGTGCGTATGGATTACAGCCCGCCGCACACGCGCGACGCCTGGGAGGTACTGGACCAGCCAGCGCTGGCCTATATCTCCCGCTATGCCCTGGGCCGCGACTATCACAAACTGATGCGCAAACGCTTGCAGAAACTGGCGGCGGGTATTGCACAAACCGTCGGCGAATTCGGATATCGGGTTTTCGTCGACAGCGCACCGGTACTGGAAAAGCCACTGGCGGCCAAGGCCGGTCTTGGCTGGATGGGCAAGCACACTAATATCCTCTCGCGCGAGGCCGGCTCCTGGTTTTTCCTGGGCGAGATCTATACCGATCTCCCACTACCCGTAGATCAGCCGGTTTCAAACCACTGCGGCAGTTGCACGGCCTGTATTGATATTTGTCCCACCCGGGCCATTACCGCGCCCTACCATCTGGATGCCAGGCGTTGCATCTCCTATCTGACGATTGAGCATCACGGCAGCATCCCCAAAGCACTGCGCCCCGACATGGGCAACCGTATCTATGGTTGTGATGACTGCCAGCTGGTGTGCCCCTGGAACCGCTACGCGCAAATCACCGGCGAGAACGATTTTGCCCCGCGCCATGGCCTGGACGCTCCGGATATGGTCGAGCTTTTCCAGTGGAGCGAAGAGCAATTCCTGCAAAAAACAGAAGGCTCGGCCATCCGGCGTATCGGCCATATCCGCTGGTTGCGTAATATCGCCGTCGCTCTGGGTAATGCACTGGCCGACAGCAAACTTGAAGCCGCCAACCGCGAACACATTCTCGACGCGCTGCGCGAACGTCTGACACATGATTCGCCGCTGGTACGTGAACACGTACAATGGGCACTTGAACAAGGCAACCGCTGAGTCGTAACGAATTGGTCAGCGGTTGCCAACAGCAACGGAGATCACATCAATGAGCCGCCGTCATCTTGTCCGACTGACCGCCCTGTCCGCCGTGCTGGCGCTAGTTGCGGGCTGCGCGGGCACGCCTTCAACCTCCATGTACCGGGGCGACGCCGCCCACAGCGGCATCTACGGCGACATCCCTTCCAGCCAGCCATCCACGCGCTGGCAAAAATTGCTGGGCGCATCAACCACCGCCACCCCGGCAGTGGCCGACGACACCCTGGTCGTGGGCACCCGTAACGGCGAGGTTTTTGCCCTCAACGCCCGCAACGGTGACATACGCTGGCAGAAACGCCTTGATGGCCGGGTCGATGCCACCGCCCTGATTAAGGACAGCATGGCTTATGTCGGCACCAGCAACGGCTCTCTCTATGCTCTGAGACTGAGTGACGGCGAGGAAATCTGGCGCTTCCAGAGCAGCGGCCCCATTGCCTCAGCACCCATCGCCCATGGCGAACGCATCTTGTTTGGCAGTGCCGGCAACGCGGTTTATGCCGTCAGTCGTGACTGGGGCCGTGAGCGCTGGCGTTTCAGCACCAGAGGCAGTGTGCTCGCCTCACCGGCACTGCGGAATGAGCGTATCCTGGTCGGTGATACCAGCGGCCGTTTTTATGCCATTAACAGCAACAGCGGCGAACAGCTCTGGCAACATGATGTAAATGATGCCATCCACACCGCCGCCAGCGTCGACAGCCGCGCCGTGGTCTTCGGCAGCCGTGACCGGCATGTGTATTCACTGGATCCGGCAAGCGGCCAGCGCCAGTGGCGTCAGCACGTGCATGGCGCCGTTTATTCCTCACCCGCCATGGATCAGCGTCGGGTTTACGTTGGCAGCCATAACGGCCGGCTGTACGCCCTTGATCGTGATAATGGACACCAACTGTGGGAAATACGCACTCGCGGCCGGATCAACTCCTCACCGGCAATTGATAACGACCAGGTCATCTTCGGCAGCGATGACGGCATAGTACGCACCGTTCGTCAGCGCGACGGCGGCCTGCGCTGGCAACTGGATATCGGCAGCCCGGTCAGCACCACCCCGGTTGCAG
>SLRW01000150.1 GCA_007130745.1 Gammaproteobacteria bacterium | reverse complement strand
GGCATAGCCTTTTTCGTGGAAGAGGCTGGCGGCAGCGCGGATCAGTTTATTGCGCCGGTTTTCGGAGTCCGATATAGTCATGCCCGGATTATACCAAGCGCTTGCTCGAATGAAAGCCGCAATTTCAATGGCCTCGGGCGAGCGCTTCGGCGATTGCTGCGACCCGGGTGTCGGCATGGCACACTGGTCGCCTTGTCAAGAACATGTGCAGCACATCAGGAGTTTCGCAAGATGCAGCTTGAAGACAGAACCGTATTGGTAACCGGTGGCAGTTCCGGGCTTGGTGAGGCTACCGTGCGTGAAGTGGTCGCCGCCGGTGGCCGGGCGGTGATTGCCGATCTCAATCGTGAAAAAGGCGAAGCGCTGGCTGCCGAGCTGGGTGATGCCGTACGTTTTGCCGAGGTGGATGTTACCAGCGAGCAGAGCGTTGCGGATGCCGTCAAGCTGGCAAAAAATGCTTTGGGTGGCCTGCATGGCGTGGTCAACTGCGCCGGTGTCGCCACCGCAGCCAAAGTGTTGTCTGACAAAGGGGCGTTTCCGCTGGCTACTTTTACCAGCACCATTAACGTCAATCTCAACGGCACCTTTAATGTGATTCGTCTGGGTGTGGAGGCCATGGCTGAAAACACGCCGGACAGCGGGGGTGAGCGTGGGGTGATCGTCAACACCGCTTCCGTGGCCGCCTTTGATGGCCAGGTCGGGCAGGCGGCCTATTCGGCTTCCAAGGCCGGTGTGGTGGGGATGACGTTGCCCATTGCCCGTGATGTGGCCCGCTTCGGTATTCGTGTCTGCACCATTGCGCCGGGGATTTTTGAAACCCCGATGATGGCCGCCATGCCGGACAAGGTGCGTGATTCACTGGCGCAACAGATTCCCTTCCCCTCGCGTTTCGGCACCCCGCAGGAATACGCGGGGATGGTGCGCCACATTTTCGAGAACGGTTATCTTAATGGTGAGACGATTCGCCTGGATGGCGCCGTACGCATGGGAGCTCGCTAAGGTTGCCGTGGCGATGTGCGACGCCGGTACAGCCGGAGTGCCCGGCGCTTTGGAGATGAGCGTGGAGCAGTCATGAGTCAGCCCCTGGCTGAAACGCAGGCCGCCGAAGCGCCGCTTCGCTTTATTACTGCGGCGTCGCTGTTCGATGGCCATGATGCCTCGATCAATGTCATGCGCCGCGTGATGCAGTCCCAGGGCGCCGAAATCATTCATCTCGGGCATAACCGCGGGGTGCGCGAAATTGTGCGCGCCGCACTCCAGGAAGACGTCGACGGTATCGCCGTGAGTTCCTACCAGGGTGGCCACGTCGAATATTTTCGCTACATGGTGGACATGCTGTGCGAGCATGATGCTGGCCATATCCGTGTATTCGGTGGCGGTGGCGGCACCATCACTCCCGCGGAAATTCGTGATCTCGAGGATTACGGCGTAGAAAAGATCTACGGCCCCGACGACGGTCTGCGTCTGGGGCTGCCGGGCATGATCGAGGATCTCATCAATCGCACCCGGGCCGCCCGACAGGAACGCCGGCTCGACGACACCGCCCCCCGGGCCGGTGCACACCATGGCCTGGGCCAGTTGTTGTCGTGGATGGAACTCCATGCCGAGGATGCGCGGGCCATGCAGTCCCTGCGCCAGCAGTGGGGCGGTGCCGAAGCGCGTGCGCCGGTGCTTGGTATTACCGGTACCGGCGGCGCCGGCAAGAGCAGTCTTACCGATGAACTGCTCAACCGTTTTTTGGCCGCCTTCCCGGAGCTCAACATTGCTGTGCTCGCGGTGGATCCTACCCGCCGGCGCACTGGCGGTGCCCTGTTGGGCGATCGCATTCGTATGAACAGCCTGGATAATGACCGGGTGTTCATGCGCTCCATGGCCACCCGTCGGCGCCACCGCGCAACCAGCGCGGCGCTGCAGGACAGCATCGACATGCTCAACCATGCCGGGTTCGGACTGATCATCGTCGAGACCGCCGGTATTGGCCAGAGCGATACAGAGATTGTTGATCTGGTTGACCATTCGCTCTATGTCATGACCAGTGATTACGGCGCAGCCACGCAGCTTGAGAAGATCGACATGCTTGATTGCGCCGACATGGTGGCGCTGAACAAGTTCGAGAAACGCGGCTCCCAGGACGCACTGCGTGATATCCGCAAGCAATGGCGGCGCAACAGGCTGGCCTTCGAGGCTGGCGACAACGAGATTCCGGTTTATCCCACCATCGCCAGCCAGTTCCATGACCCTGGCGTCAATCGCCTGTTTGTAGCGCTGTGTGAGGCCCTTGGCGGCCCCGATGCCGGTTGGGATCCGGGGATGCAGGCCAGTGATGAGCTGCCGGCTGTTTCAGCCTTGATCCCGGGCGCGCGTCAGCGTTATCTGGCGGAAATAGTCGAGCAAGGGCGGGCTATTGAGCGGGAAATCCAGGCCATGGCCGAGGCCGCCAGTCAGGCCCAGAATTATTACTGCAGTTTGCAGGCACTGGAAGATCCGGCCTTGCCGGAGCCGCTGGCGGCGTTTGGGCCCGGGGCAGTGGCCGATGAAACAATAGATGCGAGCCTGCGTTTGTTGCGTCAGCGCTATCAGTCGGCGCTGGAGACGCTTTCCGTCGAAGCTCTGCAGGCCTTGAGAGATTGGCCGCGCCTGCGTGAAAGCGTGCGCAGCGAGCGCTACAGTTATGAAGTCCGTGGTCGCAGCATTGAGGGCGATAATTACACGGAAACACTCAGTCATCTGCAGGTGCCCAAGATTGCCCCGGCCGAATATCGCGACTGGGGCGACCAGCTGGCTTTCCTGTTGCGGGAGAATTTGCCGGGCAGCTATCCCTACACCGCTGGGGTTTATCCCTATCGCCGTAAGGGCGAGGATCCCATACGCATGTTTGCCGGTGAGGGCACACCGGAGCGCACCAATCGACGCTTTCATTATCTCGCCGAGGGTCAGCCGGCCAATCGTCTGTCTACGGCCTTTGATTCGGTCACACTGTATGGCGAGGATCCGGGCGAGCGTCCGGACATCTACGGCAAGATCGGCAACTCCGGGGTGTCCATCGCCACCGTGGATGACATGAAAAAGCTTTATTCGGGCTTTGACCTGTGTGACCCGGCGACTTCCGTATCCATGACCATCAACGGCCCGGCGCCGCTGATACTGGCTTTTTTCATGAATGCCGCCATTGATCAGCAGGTAGAGAAATACCTGCGTGAGCAGGGGCAATGGGAGGCCACGCAAAAGCGCCTGGGTGAGCTGTTCGGGGATCAGCCCAGGCCGCGTTATGAAGGCGAATTACCGCCCGGCAATGATGGCCTGGGGCTGGGGCTGCTGGGTGTCAGTGGTGACCAGGTGGTGGATCACGAGACCTACGAGAAGATCCGCAGCCAAACCCTGCGCCAGGTGCGCGGCACGGTACAGGCGGATATTCTCAAGGAAGACCAGGCCCAGAACACCTGTATTTTTTCCACCGAATTCGCCATGCGCATGATGGCCGATGTGCAAGCCTGGTTTATAGACCACGGTGTGCGTAATTACTACAGCGTGTCCATCAGTGGCTACCACATCGCCGAGGCCGG
>SLRW01000124.1 GCA_007130745.1 Gammaproteobacteria bacterium | reverse complement strand
TGCCGATGATGTCATTTTGCTGGGCATGACGGCGGTCACCGGCGATATCCGCGAGGCCGGAGTTTACGGCTCACCCATACCGGCCCAGCCGGTCCGCCAGTGGCGGCGCAACACGGTGCGTTTCACCCAGCTCGATGATCTTTTTCGACGTCTCAAGACCCTCGAGCAGAAGCTTAATGACGCCGATGAACAATGAATAGTTGTTGTGCATTTTGAGTACGGCGTTTTCATCTCCATACTCCCACCATGCATGCCTCTGAAGCATCCCTGCCAGGGGGGGACACGAATATAGTTCGTCTTGCCTGAAATTCCTCCGAAGACATCTTGTGAGACCGCTTGCGAAGGCGCCTTCCGGTTTTTTAAAGGTTTCGTCCTGCGCCGCCCCGGCGGCACCGGCATCTTGCGATGACGCGTGCTGCGTGCCGCCTCTGGAGGGTGATTTGTTGTTTGTAAGGTGGTTGTAAGGTTGAGTGTGAGAGTCTCGGTATCGGGTACAGGTGTTATGACCCTGTGTTGCATTGAAAAGCCAAAATTATGAGAAGGGGTCGCGGTGCTGTCGCGACAATTTCACCGGGGGGTATTCATGAGAGTCCTGAAGCAGTTTCCGCTTGTTGTTGCGATGGTTTTCGCACTTGTTGCTTGTGACAGCAGCTCTGGTGGCAGCGATAATGGTGAATTGCCGGAGCTCATTGCAGTTGCAAGCGCTGACCCACAGCAGGTGACCACTGAGGACTTCGGCATCATCATAACCGGCCTCAACGGGAGTGAGCCCTACGATGCCCTGGTGGCCGGTGATATTGATTATAGCTGGGAACAGACACAGGGACCGACGGTGACGCTGGATGAGGCGGCCGGGCCGACAAACTACTGGTTTAATCCGCCACCACAAGCTGCGGTGCTTGAGTTCGAGTTGACTCTGACCGACGCCGAAGGCAATCAGGATTCTGATCGGGTCACGGTCACGGTTGTAGAGCCGGGTGGCGTGACGGCAAATGCGGGTCCGAACCAGACAGTCATGGCGGGTGAGTCGGTTGAGCTCGATGGAAGCGCCAGTTTCGCAGACGAAAATAACATTGAAAGCTATGCCTGGTCCCAGTCAGATGGCACTGGCGTTGACTACACTATCGATAACGCAGACCAGCCGATTGCTTCTTTTGTGGCGAGTGAGCCAGGCGAGTTCCGCTTCCAGCTGAACGTGATTACCGATGATTCGGTTACGGATTCGGATTTTGTCTGGATAACCGTGCTGGCGGATCTCTCCGGCGCCGAGCGGTTGATGTATTTTGTTGCGCCCGAGGAAGACAGCGCTGGCGAAAACATCAAGCAACTTTATGCCGTGGACCCGACGCAGGCAAACGAGGACAGCATCGTGCCGGTGACTCCGGTGGCCCAGGATAATGCCCGCGCACGCACCGATGTGGAGGCCTCCTTCTTTCGCGCCACGGGCAATTTCCGTGATGAAATTGGAGCCGGTGTGCCATGGAATAGTTATGAGCCGGACCAGACCAATCTGCCGCTGGGCGTGATTGATGCCGACTTTAATAACGGTGCGCTATCCAACGTCAGTGAGTATGCGGTGGTGTACAACACACCCGAAGGGCGGCTTTACCGGGCCAGTGCCGACGGTGGTACGCCAGAGTCCGCGAGGATTTCCAGTGAGTCCGATGCGGTGGTGGTGTGCGCCGCAATCGTACTTAATGACTATCAGAATGTAGAGAATACCCGTATTGCCTATCAAACCCCCGGCGACAGCGCCGAGGATGAGGGCGATTGTAATCATGCCGTCTGGCGGGTTGTGCGCCTGGGGGATGATGCGACCGTTGCGCCGAATACCTTCGAGAATTTCGAGGATGATCATCCTCTGCTGGGCTACAATGATTTTCGCACGGAGTTTCCCCTGCACTGGGTAGTGCCGGTGCGTGGCGGTAATGGCTCCTTGCAGGAGATTCTCACCTATTCCGGTGATGTGCTGACCCCGGGCCAGGGCGGCAGCTCCGGCGTGGTGCGGCGGCATGACCTGGATGGCTCAGAGCTCGATCCTGGATTGTTGTCGGCCAATGTGGATTTGTTCCAGCCCCTGGGTATGGCCGGGAACGACCTGGTGCTTCAGATCAACGGCAATCTGTTTTCCTATCAATATGATTTCTTCTTTTTTGCACTGGAGCGCGGCGGAAGCCAGGAGACGGTTAACGCCACGGCAACGGGGCCTGAACACGCGGTCCAGGTCAATGACCGGCTGTATGTGGTCGATGTTGTTGATGCAGATCCCGAAACCGGACGCGTGCTGGATATACGGCCGCTCGGTTCTCCCGACCAGGTTTTTATTCGCGACAGTAGCTGGGATACCTCGTTGACCATACCCATGGTGACTGCCTCAGATGAGCGTATCGCCTGGGCCTACCAGCCGGGTAGTGATAGTGAAGAACGCGTGATCAGGTCGGTAGACCTTACCGGCCCCCTCGCCCCACAAATGTTGGTGAATGAGGAGCCGGTGTTGTTTTATTTCGACGCCCAGTCACACACGGCACCGGAGGGTTGGGTTCTGTTTGATTTGTTTGACAGTAGTGGTGGCAGCACCGTACGCGATGAGGCAGGTGCCATCTCCATTGTTGGCGCCGGTGATGGTGAGATCACGCCAATCAGTGGCGGGCAATGGCTGGGCCAGAGCTGGCGCCGGACGGTACCACAATCGGGGCCGGAAGCGGATTACGTGTTTTATTTCGAAGATGTGGGAGGCAGTCTCCGTTTCAAGGCACGACGGGCCGACGAAAACCTGAGCCAGGGCAGCATCGTCGATTTCAACAATCAGCCTGCTGGTGGCACCGTTCTTGGAAGCGGCCGCTGGATAGCCGGTTACGGTCCGGAAATCCTGATGGGGTGGCGTCCCCTGGCTGGCAGTAGCGTATATTTTGTGGATCCCGCGGATGCGGACTCGCTGGTTGACCTCACGCCGGCCGGGACCAGCCCCAGTCCGGTTCCCTTTCATTGAGTAAGCCGCCGGTCCGGTAATGGACCGGACTGGCGGCATTCCGGCTGTTATTGATAGGCGCCGAACTGCGCCTCCAGCCGCACCACCAGGCCGGGTGTCTGCTCAAAATCATCTTCGCGCAGGGCCAGCATGAAAGGCTCAAGCTCGTAGTACACCCAGGGGCGCCAGAAACTGTGCCGCCAGCGCATGCTGGCCTGCCAGCTGTCGGTGCGGAGGTTGGGTTCGGTGCGCCCGCGCAAGCGGATGCGGGCCTGGATCGCCGAGCGCTTCTTTAGCCGCACAAACCAGGACGCGCTCTGGCTCCAGCGCCAGTCAACCCCTTCGCGCCGGAGGCGGGTATTGCTCTCCGCCAGGGTATTCAGTCGCACCGCGCTGTTGGATGTGAGCGCCCGGCCCAGTTCCAGTTCGGTTGCCAGCCCCCGGCGCTCGCCGGTGCCGCGCCAGTAAAATTCCTGGGCCAGGCGGGCCCAGTTGTCCTCCCCGAAGCGGTTCTGCACTCTGAAACGGCTGCGCACAAAAGGGCGGCCACCCCGTATCCCGGTATCCAGATGCCCCGTCAGATAGCGGGTTTGCAGCGCCGCCCAGCGCAGGGCGGCG
>SLRW01000144.1 GCA_007130745.1 Gammaproteobacteria bacterium | reverse complement strand
ACAGGCTTGTCGTCTTTCATTGGAACACCCCCTGCCCCACAAGAAATTACACTTCCAGAGTCATACTCGCACAGGCACGCCAGGCAGAAAACATCCCCCGGTGCGGTCATCCGGAATTCACGGCAAAAGGGTACAGGGACCAAAGGCAGAGGGACTTGATCCAGATCAATTACCCGTAAGGACAACCGGCTCAGGCGTGCCCCACACCGTAATCTCCGGTGGTGTGAAAATACTCGCTGTCCCGGGCGACTTCCTCGACCAGAGCCTTGAGCAAGGCCAGGCGCTGTTCGGCCGAGCGCAACTCAGCACAATCCTCACAGGCCGGATCACCACAGGGCTGGCGACTGAAGAGCCAGTAATGCACCGCGCCGGATATCAGGCCGTCAGCCACTTCCCCGGGGTCAACATCCTGCTCCGGCTCGGCCAGACGATTGCCAAGGTCCACGGTCTGGCGGGCCGCCTCTTCCAGCGTGTCGTCTTCATCATGCATAGGGAGATTCACTCGACGGGGATAACATCACGCCGGCATTTTACTGTGCCCGGCCGGCACTGGCCACACACAAACCGCAAGACAAGCCCGGACCCGTGCTGTTAGCCTTGCCGGATGAATGCTTCCGCCCGACAAAACACCTGGCGCATCGCCATCCTGCCCGGCGACGGCATCGGCCCCGAGGTGATTGCCGAAGCCGTACGCGCGCTCGAAGCCCTGCACGGTAAGGACGGCCTGCAACTGGAATTAACTGAGCTGCCCTGGCCGGCCACCGCCTGGCATCAGCAACACGGCGAAATGATGCCGGTCGACTGGCGCGAGCAACTCGCCCGCTTCGACGCCCTGTTGCTGGGCGCCCTCGGCGACCCCGGCCCGGCCGATGACCCGCAACGCTATGTACTACCCGATGCCGTCTCGCTGTCGCCGCTGCTGGATATCCGCAAGGGTTTTGACCAGTGGGCCTGCGAACGCCCGGCCCTCTTGCTTGAGGGCGCGCCGCAGTATCTGGCCGACCCCCGGGCGCGCGAGCTGGACATGCTGGTGATCCGCGAGAACAGCGAGGGTGAATACGTGGGCCAGGGCGGGCGACTGCGCGCCGGCAGCCCGCACGAGGTGGCCACCCAGGCCGAGGTGTTCACTCGTCATGGCACCGAACGCATCATCCGCCACGCCTTCGAGCGCGCGCGCCGGCGTGGCGCCGAGCGCAAACCTGCGCGCGAGTTCAGGCGCGACGGGCGCACCGTGCATGCCCAGGTGTGCCTGGTCACCAAGCGCAACGCACTGCGCTACTGGGGCGAGATGTACACGGAAGTCTTCACCGAGGTGGGCGAGGACTATCCCGATATCGCCATGCATCATGAACTGGTGGATGCCGCCTGCATGAAATTCGTCATGGCGCCCTGGCAATTTGACGTAGTGGTGGCCAGCAATCTGCAGGGCGATATTCTTACCGATCTGGCCGCGGTGCTCAGCGGCGGCATGGGCATTGCCCCCTCGTGCAATATCAACCCGGCCGATCGCAGCCTGCCGCCCATGTTCGAGCCCACCCATGGCAGCGCGCCCGATATTGCCGGCAAACAAATCGCCGGCCCCGGCGCCATGCTGCTGACCACCGCGCTGATGCTGGCCTGGCTGGGCGAACAAGACCCGGCCGCCGAACGCGCCGCCGAACGCCTGCGCCAGGCCGTGGCCGATGATCTGGCCGCCAATGGCCTGCAGGGACGCAGCACCCGCGAAACCGGCGACGCCATTATTACCCGCCTCAACGATTGATCCCCGGCGGCCCACAGGCGTAATCTGCCTGCAGGACGCACACCCATCGCATTTTCAGGAGCACCGCACCATGGCAGCAGCGAAACAAGGCCAGCTTTCCCCGGCCCTCAAACAATCCAGCGACATCACCGTCGAGCGTGCCGAGGGCATGTACATCCACGGCACTGACGGCCGGCGCTACCTGGATTTCACCTCGGGCATCGGGGTCACGGCGACAGGACACTGCCACCCCAAAGTGGTCGAGGCCATCCGTGAACAGGCCGGCAAGCTGATCCACGGCCAGTACGCCATTGTGCGTCATCACCCCATGCAGGAACTGACCCCAAGGCTGGCGGATTTGATGCCCGGCGATATCGACACGCTGTTTTATTCCAACGCCGGCACTGAAGCCGTGGAGGCTACCCTGCGGCTGTGCCGCCATGCCACCGGCAAACCCAATATGATCGTCTTCCAGGGCGGTTTCCATGGCCGCACCATGGGTTCGTTGTCCATGACCACTTCCAGCGTGGGCCTGCGGGCCGGCTTGCAGCCCATGATGGGCGGTGTGGTGGTCGCGCCCTTCCCGGATTGCCACCGCTACGGCATGAGCGAGGACGAGGCGGCTGATTTCTGCCTGCGCGAGCTGGACCAGATCCTGGCCACCTGGAGCAAGCCCGAGGAAACCGCCGCCATGCTGATCGAACCGGTGCAGGGCGAGGCCGGCTATGTCTGCGCCAGCAGCCGTTTCCTGCAGGGGCTGCGTGAACGTTGTGGCCGGCATGGGCTGTTGCTGGCAGTGGATGAGGTGCAGGCCGGTTATGGTCGCACCGGACGCTTCTGGGGCCATGACCACTATGATGTCCTGCCCGATATCGTGATCACCGCCAAGGGCCTGGCCAGCGGCTTCCCACTATCGGCCTTCGCCGCCCGCCGCGAAATCATGCAGAAGGCCTGGCCCGGTTCGCAGGGCGGCACCTACGGCGGCAACGCCGTCGCCTGCGCGGCGGCACTGGCGACCCTGGATGTGTTCGAGGAAGAAAAACTGGTGGATAACGCCGCCGCCATGGGCGCCCACCTGCGGCAACGACTGGACGGGCTGGCGGAAAAACACCCGGCCATCGGCATCGTGCAGGGCAAGGGTCTGATGCAGGGCGCCTGGATGGTGGACGAACAGGGCAAGCACTCCGGCGAACGCGCCGCCGCACTGCTCAAGGCCTGCGAAAAACGCGGCCTGCTGCTGATCCGCTGCGGCGCCTGGGGCGGCCAGGTGGTGCGCTGGCTGCCACCGCTGATCGTCAACCGCGAACAGATCGACGAGGCGGTGGATATCTTCGAGCAGGCGCTGGAAGAAACGAATTAAGTATTAAGTCGCGGGAGGGACTGTTGCAGAACTGACAGCCTTGGCGCTCGCGCCGACAGGGTGAACATCAAAAGCTTTAACCATGAAGCGCATGAAGAACATGAAGGGTTAGAGGGGGAAATGGTTTTTGGTGCCGTCGTCCTCGCGAAGGCGGGGACCCAGGGGGCTTCGGAGATTTTCTGGATTCCCGCTTGCGCGGGAATGACCAGAAGCACCAAACACCGGTTACCACCCAACTAACTGAACCACACAGGCTATCCGGACATCCGCCCCCACGACATCAACCACCCCCAATATTCACCCCTTCATGTTCTTCATGTTAAGGCTTTTATCCCACCTCACCGCACCACAAACCCATCCCGGGCAGGCCCCCCAAGTACGTCAGGTGCCCACCGTCTCAAAACTGAACACTTGAAACTGAAAACTCGCGCGCACCCAGCACAAATCCTGCAACCATAAAAAAGCCCCGGCATGGCTGCCGGGGCTTTTCCGTGTTGCGGGCGCTGTGTTACAGCGCGGCGGCTTT
>SLRW01000131.1 GCA_007130745.1 Gammaproteobacteria bacterium | reverse complement strand
GCTCGTCCTGGTCCAGCACGCGGTGGCGCATGACTTTCAGTGTGTCGCGCTGATACAGGAGTAATTCAAAGGGCGGGCCCACGGAGACATTACTGCGCATGGTGGAATCCATGGACACCAGGGCACAGCGCGCGGCATCGCTGAGCGACATATCCGGGTGGACAATACGATCAAGGATGGGCTTGCCATATTTGCTTTCCCCGATCTGCAGAAAGGGCACATGCGGGGAATAGGTGATGTAGTTGCCCTCGGGGTAGATCAGCAGCAAATCATGGGGCTGATCGCCGATTTGTCCACCGAGCAGGAAACTGGCATTGACGCTGAAGCTGCTCTTGCCGTTCTCCTGGAGATAGCGCGCTTGTAATTCACGATTGATATTGCCGATGTATTCAGCAATATCGTGCATGCGCGGCAGGTGCCGGACGCCCGGCACATCCGGGTGATCTTCCTCCAGATCGCGCTGCATACGATCAATCACGCCCTGGGTGGTCGCCAGATTACCTGCGCTCAACACCATCACAATGCGCTCACCGGGGAACTCGAAGCGGTGCATCTTACTGTAAATACTGACGTTATCCACGCCCGCATTGGTGCGCGAGTCTGAGGCCATCACCAGCCCCTGTTCGCAGCGTATACCCACACAATAGGTCATCTTCCTGGTTTCCCCTCAAGCCAGCGTCAGCGGCAGTGTATGCCGCCGATCGGAAAATAATCCACCAGACCTTGAACCCTCCGTGCTCAACAGGCAAGAATGCCGGTAAGGTCGGACGATAATATCCGTACACACCGTATCTGGCATGGAGTCACGCGATGAGCACTCAGCCTGACGCCCGACAAGGCCGCAAGCATATTGATGAGCAGGAATGGGCTGTCCGGGTGGACCTGGCGGCCGCCTACCGGCTGGTCGCCCGCTTTGGCTGGGATGATCTGATTTTCACCCATCTGTCGGCCCGCGTGCCGGGCACGGATCACCATTTCCTGATCAACCCCTATGGCCTGATGTTTCATGAAATCACCGCTTCCTCACTGGTGAAGATCGATGCCGAGGGCAATATCGTCGAGGACAATGGCTACCAGGTGAACCCGGCCGGCTTCACGATCCACAGCGCCATCCATTTGGCGCGCGAGGATGCGGGCTGTGTGATGCATTTGCACAATCACGCCGGCACTGCCGTTTCGGCGCAAAAAGACGGCCTGTTGCCCATCACCCAGACCGGCATGCTGGTCTACAATCGCATTGCCTACCATGAATACGAGGGCGTGGCGCTGGATCTGGACGAACGCGAGCGCATCGTGCGCGATCTGGGCGACAAGGACATCATGATCCTGCGCAATCACGGCACCCTGACGCTGGGGGAAAATGTACCCGCGGCTTTCACCTTGATGTACTTCCTGGAAAACGCCTGCGAAAAGCAGATACGCGCCCAGGCCGCCGGTGAATTGCACTTTCCGCCACAGGCCGCGATTGAAAAAACCCGGCAACAATCCGCGGCCGGGCTGACGCAAATTGCGCCGCTTATCTGGCCGGGACTGATCCGTACGCTGGACGCAGAAGATGCCAGCTTTCGGGAATGAGGCGAACTCGCTCACCCTGCCCTTTGTCGACAAGTCGTGACAAATCATTGCATTCCGTAAAGGGCGGGTGATAATGGCGGATTGGATAAAAGCACGTTCAGGGGAACCCCGCCATGGAATACATGGTAAACGCTGAGGATCTGAAACCCGGCATGTACGTCAGCCGGCTGGATCGCCCGTGGCTGGAATCCCCGTTCCTGTTCCAGGGCTTTATCCTCAGGGACGAAGCACACGTTCGCGAGGTGCGGGAAGTCTGCGAGTACGTCTACGTTGAATCCATCCATACCGACCCGGCCATCAATCTGCCGAGCATAGCCACCGCACCGGCACCTCGAGCCAGTGACAATTCACGCTGGCGTAACCGCCTCAAGAAATTCACTGCCGAACGTCCGCCATGGCGCCGGCATTCGGTGTCGATTTCCGAGGAACTCAGCACTGCCCGGAAGGTGCACGGGGATTCCTCCGCCCTTATGCGCACGGCGCTGGACAATGCCCGGGCCGGTCGCGGGGTAGACATCAAGGCCGCGCGCACCGCAGTGGAGGATCTCACCCAGAGCGTCATGCGCAACCCCGACGCGCTGGGCTGGATGAGCAAGCTCAAGGATGAGCACGAGTACACCTACAAGCATTCTCTGTCGGTATGCATACTCACTCTGGTCTTCGGCCGCCACATGAGCTTGCCCGAGGAAGAACTGCACCAACTCGGACTGGGCGCCTTCCTGCACGACATCGGCAAGATGAAAATCCCCATGGAAGTGCTCGACAAGCCCGCCGCGCTGACTCCGGAAGAATTCACGGAAATGAAACGCCACCCTGAATATGGCGTGGAAATTGTCACCGCCAGCGGCAAGGTCCCGGACACGGTGCGCGACATCATTCTATCCCACCACGAACGCATGGACGGCAGCGGCTACCCCCAGGGGCTCGGCGCCGAACTGATCCGCCCCATGACCCACATGGTGGCCATCTGCGACACCTACGACGCCATCGTTAGCAAACGCCCCTACAAAAAACCGGTATCCGCTGTGCGCGCGGTGGAAATACTCAATCGCGAACGCGGCAGCCTGTTCGACCCCTGGCTGGTGGACCAGTTCATCCAGTGCGTGGGCGTGTACCCGGTAGGTACACTGGTAGAGCTCAACAACGGGGAGACTGGTATCGTGGTCTCAGCCAACCGTGAAGCGCGCCTGCATCCGCGGGTACTGATTTTGATCAACCAGGAAGGCGAACGACTTGAAAGGCCCTTCGTGCGTGACCTGGCCACCGACCAGACCGAAGAAGGAAACGAGCGTCATCACATCGCCCATGCACTGGGCGAGGAGGCTCGTGGCCTGACCACTGCCGATCTTGAAAAATACATGTCCGAAGTCTGAGCTACGGCAAATACGCCTGGCGGCAGTCCTGGGTCCGGGTCTTAAGTATCAGGTCCCGGGTCTTAAATCCCCCCCAGCAAGGCTGCACCATGTACCACAGAGGGCACAGGGCTTTTTCAGTGACTTCGGTGTATTCAGTGGCGATTTAATTCTGGATTCCCGCCTTCGCGGGAATGACGTGGGCGCGCCAGGAGCGGCTCGCGGAATACAGGCAGGGGCAATTTCAGAGCTTGATTTGCAACACCGAAGGAACCTCTATTCGCCAGCTGAGTGGACTCTGTGGTTAAGCAAGCACAACACATAACTGCTAGAACTCACGCTCCCCCGCAGCAAGAAAACTGCCTGGGTCTTGCACAAAGGCCGGCACATGGGTGAGCAGCGGCGCCAGCCGTTGGCCAGGCGGCGTCAAGCCGGCCAGAATCCCCAGATGCCCTACCCGGGGGTAGTGAATCACCCTGACCCGACCGGATTTTTCAGCCTCCAGACGGCGCGCCAGCCGCCGGCTGTTACCAGGCCCCACCATGCGATCTCGCGCCCCGGTCAGCAACAGCGCCGGGGGTGCCGTAGCGTCAGCAAAATGAATGGGCTGGGTATGCTCGGGTGGGCTTTCGCGAGTAAACATGTCAATGAGGTCATCGTCGCGAACCGGCAGAAAATCATAGGGGCCGGACAACCCCACCCAGCCCGCCAGCCGGGCACGAT
>SLRW01000050.1 GCA_007130745.1 Gammaproteobacteria bacterium | reverse complement strand
TTGCCGTGTTGATGAGTTTTTTCGCCGGAATGTTGCTGATCCTGCTGGTATCACTGCCGCCACGGCTGTTCGACAGCGGCCGCGCCGGACGACTCTCGGCGGGTAACTTCACCATCGGCTATACACTGGCCTTCCTGGTCCCCGTGTTCGGTGGTGCGGCGGCTGATTTTACGGGCAACAGTCACGCTGCAGGCTGGCTAATTGTCTGTTTTGCCGGGCTCACCATACCCCTGGCGTGGCAATTGCAAATACCCCCGGCTAATCCGCTCATGCCTGATCTTCACCATCAGGGCAACACATAAAATAATGCTGTATCGCCGATTCCGGCATATTCAGGGATAATGCTTTCCAGCCCGTTCCCTCAATTAGTTTATGGGCATACCATCTCGAGTAAACCACATGCAGTAGCGGCTGATCCGGCCTTCGATCAATGTAATCCTGGACCGGCACACCGAGAAGCTCATTGTACTTACGGGCCAGCGCGAGAATATTTTTTTCACTCAAGCCTTTCTGCAGTTCTCGTATTACCCCGGCAGCGCCTCCTTTATGATCGTTGATATCTGTCTCTGCGAGGCTCTTGATATCGCTTCCTGTCCGGCTAATAAACTCTTGCTCAATGAGCTTTCTTGATTGTGGGGGCAATTTCCGGAACGCCTTTTCCGTTTGCTCAAGAATCCTGAGCACGGTTTGCAAATCGTTGTTTTGCAAAGCATGAATCAACCTGTGTGAGGCGTCCTCCTGGACATAAAGGGAATAAATCAGCCGCCCTCCGGGCTTGATATGTGGCCGCAACACTCGCAGCATCTGGTGATAGTCATGGGGCGCCAAATGAGTGAATACCGAGAACAGGCATATGATGTCGAACTGTTCACCGTTGAGCGGCAGGCATGAATAATCCGCCAGCGGCATACCCGTCGGGTTGTATAAATCATTTTGCACATCAATATGGTGATAGCTGAAGCGTTCATCGCTGACATGATGTTGCAGAAAATCAATTACATCTGAATTCACATCCACCCCTACGTAACGAGCAATGGGGCGCCGTTCATCAATCAGCAGTTTACTCAGCTTGGTGCCACAACCCATGTCCAGCACCGATTTTCCATCCAGATCAGTCAGGCCGAACTGTCGACACATCAGATCATGCAGCTGCCTGGCCGACTCATACCATTCCTGCTCGGTCTTCCAGGCAGTACGCCAGAGACCCCGGGGGACCACCAGGCTGCCGCCGGATTTGCCCGATTTATCAGTCATGGAGTCGGCGCCATGCCTGGCTTGAATATCAAAATCATGAGCTGGTTGATTTTCATTTTTGTGCATATATATTCCCCTTCAATACGAGGCCCCCGGCGCCTCTGCATCAAACATGGTTATATTAAACCCATTATGACCCGCGCGCACCAGCACCCGGGGCAGCCAATTGACCGGCGCTGACCGAACGATCGGTTAGTGTCCTGAAACAGCATCAGGCATGATAGAATTCCACCCCGATTCCTCACAGGCCTGCTTTAAGGACACACCACATGCCCGACAGCATCCAGGTAGAAGCACGCGACAACATGATCCAGCAGCAAATCCGCCCCTGGGACGTGCTGGACCCGCATGTGCTGGAGGTCTTCGAACGTATCCCGCGTGAGCAGTTTGTGCCCCTTACCCATCAGAGTCTGGCTTATTCCGACACCCAGATTCCCATCGGGGCCGGGCAAGTAATGATGGAGCCCCGCGTGGAAGGCCGCATGTTGCAGGCTCTGGCGGTCCGGCCGCAGGACTCGGTGCTTGAAATAGGCACCGGCAGCGGTTTTGTCACCGCCTGTCTGGCGGACATGGCTGCGGCGGTACACAGCGTAGAGATTTATGGCGCCTTCTCGGAGAAGGCCCGCGCCCGTCTGGAACGAGTTGGCGCCACTAATGTCACACTGGAAGTCGCCGATGCCGCCGGCGGACTGGGCGAAGGGGGGCAGCGCTTTGATGCTATCGCTGTCACCGGTTCACTGCCGGTATTGCATCGCGGATTTCATCAACGGCTGACCATCGGCGGCCGCTTGTTTGTCATCGTGGGCCGCTTTCCGGTCATGGAGGCGCTACTGATCACTCGCACCGCCGAGGATGCCTGGGCCACCGAGAGCCTGTTTGACACCCTGCTGCCGCCGCTGATCAACGCAGAGCCTCCCACCGGCTTCAGTTTCTGAGCACCCCCGATATGAAGCAGCTCGAGGCACAACAATTACATCGGCGCCTGCAGCAGGGAGAACCCCCGTTGCTACTGGATGTACGGGAAGACTGGGAGTTTGCCATCGCCAGCATTGAAGACTCGCGACATATTCCAATGAATAACATTCCGGATCGTCTTGATGAACTCGATCCGGGACAGGAAACTGTGGTGATCTGCCACCACGGCATGCGCAGTGAACAGGTGGCGCACTATCTGGAGCAAAACGGTTTCAGTGACGTCAGCAACCTGAGCGGCGGCATCGACAGCTGGGCCCGTGAGGTCGACAACAGCGTACCCGTCTACTAACCATCACCGCGTCACGAACAGCGCACAGGAATAAATACCAATGAACCGTATTATCGCGCTGCTGCTTGGTCTTGCCCTCGCCGCCCCTGCCGTTGCCTTTGCAGAGACAGACACCGTTAACCCGGCGCCAGGTGGCGATGATCTGCTGGAAGTATACCGCCAGGCGGTCAGCAACGATCCGCAGATTCGCCGTGCCCGGGCCGAGCGGGATGCCGCCCTGGAAACCCGTCCGCAGGCACGCTCCCAACTGCTGCCAAGCCTGAGCCTGTTTGCTGAATATCAGGAATTTGATCGCGAAGACCGGAATGACCCGATGTTTGATGCAGACGGCAGCACGACCAGTTACGGCATCCGTCTTAACCAACCGATTTTTGACGCACCCGCCATCGCCCGTCTGCGCCAGGCTGGTGCCGTAGTGGCCCGGGCCGAGTCTGAATATGCTGCCGCCCGGCAGGATCTGATCGTCCGTGCCGCTGAGGCCTATCTGGACGTCCTTCTGACCCAGGACAGCCTGGATTTCGCCCAGGCCGAAAAAGCCGCCATTGAGCGGCAAATGCAACAGGCACGCCAGCAATTCGAGGTGGGTGTCATTGCCATCACCGGGGTACAGGAAGCCCAGGCCGCACATGACCTGGCAACGGCGCGTGAGATCGAGGCACGCCGGGAATTGATGTCCGCCCGCGAACAGTTGCGCGAACTGACCGGGATGTACGCCGAAGCCCTGCGCCCGCTGCAGGATGAAATCCCGCTGGCCACTCCCGAACCGCTGGATGTAGAAGCCTGGGTGGAAGGCGCGCTGCGCCAGAACCTGCAATTACAGGCGGCCAGACTGAGCCGCGATGCCGCTAGCTCCGAACTGAGCAGCGCGCGCGGTGAACGCCTGCCACGAGTTGACCTGACTGCCCGCATGCAGCGAGTGGACACTGATTCGCCCCAACCCGGATTGCCGGATTCCGAATACGACGAAACCGCCTTTGGCGTACAGATGACGGTGCCGCTGTTCGCCGGCGGCGCCATCAATTCGCGGATTCGTGAGGCCACCGCCGAACAGGAACAGGCCCGCCAGGGTGCAGAACAGCAACAGCGCGCGGTGGAACGGCTCACCCGCGACGCCTTCCTGGGCCTGGAATCCAG
>SLRW01000140.1 GCA_007130745.1 Gammaproteobacteria bacterium | reverse complement strand
CCGGCAGCCTCAGCACCATCGCCATTCATGGCCTGGATGATGATTATTACGATCACTTCATCAGCGATGCCCGGGCACTGACACCCGATACAGTCATGCAGGCGGCCACCCGTCTGGGTCAACCCGATGCACTGCTCTGGGTTGTCGTCGGCGATGCCGAATCGCTGCGACCCCAGCTTGAGGCGCTGGACTGGGGCGAGGTGCGCCTGCTCGAAGTGGAATAAAAAGGCCCCGCCGGATGGCGGGGCCAGAAGACATCACTTCGCTGCCGTAACAGCTTATTCTTCTGCGCCACCGCTTTCCAGATAGCGCACAATGTGGTTGGCGTGATCCTCAATCAGCGCACGGGCAGAACCGCCACCGCTGGTACGGGAATGCACGTTGTATTCACCCACAACCGCACCGCTGGCGACATCGGTCACGGTGACATCACTGACGATATGATCAGCGCCGGCCCACCAGCCGAAGAAATAGCGCACCGCGCCATGACGCATCCGGTAATCGGTAATCACGATATCCACGCTGCGCGTGGTTTCCGCCGGGGCGCGATCATGCGTCTTTTCCAGCAGCGCCTGCAGCCGGTCATCAAGAATCTGCAGGCCTTCATCGCTAACTTCGGCCTGCGCGTCGATTTCGTAGGCAAAGCGCTCACCCGGCGAGGCATCCCAGCCCTGGCTCACGTCCACTTTGGTGGGGCTGGCACAACCGGCGGCAAACAACAGCACAAACCCCAGAAGCAGTAAATTTTTTGTGGTCATTTTTTACTCCATATTGAAGGTGTCAGGGACACTGACTGAGTGTAAACAGCCCCGGTTGCCCCCGAGGCTGGTTCGCCCGAATCCTGACAGAGCCAGCCCGGCTGTCAAGTCCCGGGGCAACACTGCTCTATTCGTCACGTCTCAGACTTTGCCAGAAAGCCGGCATCAAGACGCGGCTTCGAAAGCGTATTTGGAATACGGTGAAAAGGCGCAACTCGGAGGCTGGCTTACTGCCAAAGCCCCGAAGGGCGGGCAGGCCCCCTGTAGTGTCCATCTGCGGCGTTGCCCTGGACCTTTCAAGCGGCCCCCAGAAGCCGCTCCCGGGCATACAGACGCATCGACAAAGCCAACGCCAGCGCCGTCCACAGCAACGCCGCCAGTGTTGCCAACAGCGCATGGATGAGGAGCACCTCATCCCCCCGCAACAACTCCAGCACCAGCACCTGTTGCGCAGCCACCGGCAACACCATCAAGCCAAAACCGGGTTCAAACGGCGCCACAAAATGCGCCACCAGCGGCGCCATGGGCGCAATTGCCAGCACCGACAACCACGACTGGGCTTCCTTGAAACTGGCGGTAAACGAGGCCACCAGCATCAGCAAGGCCGCTGCCAGCAGCACCAGCGGCAGGTAAATCAGCAGCGTAGCCAGCGCAGTGGTTACGCCAAAATGCGGCGCCAGCCCCAGTGACGACCAGGGCAATCTTTCCAGCCCGAGCAGATACACCGCGACCGTCAGCAACAGGGCAAAGCCGCTGAAACAAGCAACTGCCAGCCACTTGCCCAACACCAGTGTGCTGCGTTCGACCGGAGTACTGAGCAAGGCTTCCAGTGTGCCCCGTTCGCGCTCTCCAGCAGTCACATCGATGGCCAGATAGAAGCCACCCATGAGAATGCCGAAAACCAGGGAATAGGGCAGGAAAGCCAATAACAGCGCGCTGCGCTGGCGCGCAGTGGAGACATCCTCCATCTGCAACCGCACCGGCTCACGCAGCTCCGCCGACAGCCCCCGCACCATCAGGCGCTGGGCAGCCAGTTGTTCGCTCCAGGCCTCGATCAGACGCACGACTCGCTGGCGCTGTGGCTGAATGCGGGTACGCGATCCGTCTACCAGTATTCGTATGGCGGTTGTTTCGCCGGCAGCGAGACGGGCGCTGAAGTCCTCGGGAATGATCACCAGGTAATCCAGCTCGCCGCGGCGCACGGCCGCCTCCTGATCGTCTGCCTCAGTTGCCTCGGCCACCACCCCATAGCCTTCCAGGAATTGCATCAACGCCGGGGCATACCCAGCGCCCGTCACCGGCATCTTTGTCTCGCGGGGATCGGCCGGACTGAGCTGCACGCTAAACAACACCACCAGCATCCCCAGCAACAAAGGCCCAAGCAGCGGCCCCAGCAACAGCGCAGTCAACAACGCCCGCCGGTCGCGGAAGTTATCCAGCAGCTCCTTGCCCAGCACAGCCCGGATTGCGTTCAATGAATTCACCCGCTTGCCGTATTCCAGTATGAAATTGCGTTCATCATGCTATGGTTTTAGCCGGAGGGCACTGTCACCAGCAGGGAGAAAACGTCCATGGCACGCGATGTCGCTGAAGACCCGGTTAACTTCGAGGAAACCATCAACAGCATAACCCGGCTGGTGGCCGCGGTCTTCATCCCCATGCTGCCGGTCGCGCTGGTTTATGGCGCGCTTGATTTCCTGTTGCTGGATTTCCTCATGGATCAGGCGCCGGACCTCGCCGACCCCCGGCACGTAGCGCCCGAAGTCTGGGCAGCAATCGCGAGCTCAACCCTGCTTGGCACCTGGGTCATCGTGGTCGCGCTGGTGCGCGCTCATAACCGCCATTACTACGGCGCCAACAACCTGATGAGCGAGGTCGGTCTTGGCTTGAGTCGACTACCGGGCATGGTGGTCTTCCTGCTGATTTATATCCTGCTGGTGGGCCTGGGCAGCGCGGCGCTGATATTGCCGGGACTGTTTATGGCCGTGTTGTTTCTTCCCGGCATCACTATGGTCGCCCTCGGGCAGGCCGGCGTCATAGAAGCCTTTGGCCAAAGCGCCAGGCTGGTCTGGAAGCAATGGTGGTTCAGCCTGGGCACGGTAGTGCTCACTGTCGCCGCCGCGGGCGTCGGTATTGCCCTGGTCGGCGTGCTGTTGGGGATATTTCTGCACGAGGAGCAACCCCGGCTGAGCCTGGCGTTACTGAGCCTGGCGGCGGCAGCCATCTGGGTGCCCCTGACTGCCTCGCTGTTACACACCCTGCCGCGCGCGCTGGCCGCCCGCAAGGCGCCACCGCCGCCGGATAACGGGAATTCTGACGACGGTCTGTTCGACTGAGACCGAAGCCGATTGCCAATACATGACGCTGAAGTTGCCGCAAGCAGAACATAAGCGTTAGATTCGTCGGGTTGAACTACCCCGCAGGGTGAGCGAGGTTCGCCATGTCACGACCCACCGATTACCTGCCGGCCGAAACCCTGGCCGAGCTGCGCCGCAAGAGCGATCTGCGAGGGTTGGGCAGCATTGCCTGGACCTGGGGCTGGATTATCGGCTGTCTGGCGCTGTATGCGTGGCAGCCGGGCGTGGTGACTTTCCTGTTCGGCTTCATGGTGATCAGCGGCCGGCATCTGGCGCTGGCCATTCTCATGCACGAGGGCGCGCATCGCCTGCTGCTCAATAACGTACGCTGGAATGACCGCGTCACCCAGTGGCTGACTGCCTACCCCGTGATGCTCAACATGTTGCCCTACCGCGACATGCATCTGCGCCATCACAAAAACACCTGGACCGAGGATGACCCCGACCTGGGCCTGGCCACCGCCCTGCCGGTCACCCGCCGCAGCTTCGCCCGCAAGATGCTGCGTGATATCACCGGCCAGACCGGCTACGCCCGCTATCGTTTTATTGCCCGCCTGT
>SLRW01000092.1 GCA_007130745.1 Gammaproteobacteria bacterium | reverse complement strand
GCTAGCCGCGCCGGCCCAGCCGCGAAACCGGGAAATGCACCTCGCCGCCAGCGGTATTGCGCGACAGCGGTGCCGCAGTGGCCCAGGCATGCCCCTGCACCACTTCCATGGTCACCCGTCGACAACCCTCTGTCGCCGGCCATGCCTGCTCCAGCGCCCGCAACATCCCGCGGCCCCGCAGCCCCGGGGCACAGTCGCGATTGAGGTTACCCGCCCCGGCACCGCGCAGGTCGGACCACAAGCGTGTCATGGAAGCATATTCCAGAGTGAGGTTTTCCACATCCATCACCGGGTCCGCCAGCCCGGCTCGCACCAGCGCATCCCCCACATCATGCATGTCCATGAAGGGGTTGATATGCATGTAGTCATCCACCTGCGCCCAGGCCTGCTTGAGCTCCACCAGCGTATCCGGCCCCAGGCTGCTGAACATAAGCAAGCCACCCGGGCGCAGCACCCGCGCGCACTCCCGGAATACCTGCTCAGGCTCACACCAGGGCAACATCAGACTGGAAAACACCATATCCACGCTGGCATCGGCCAGCGGCAGGGCGCCCGCCTCGGACGCCACCGGCAAGGGCTTGCGCTGCCACCAGCTTCGCTGTCGCCGCACCCGGCCCAACATCGGCAGCACCATATCCACCGCCAGCACTTGCGCCCGGGGATAGCGGCGCATCAACGCCGCTGCCCCCTGTCCCGGGCCGCAGCCCAGATCCACGATTCGCTCGGGTTCAAGCCGGATCAGCGCCAGACGTTCAAGCATGCGCCGGCGCACCTCGTCATAAAAAAACGGATCCCGCGCCGCCGCGCGTGCGCGGCGCGTAAAACCGGCACGCACTGCACGCGGATCAAAGCCGGCCTGGAATTCGTCCTCACTATTCAAGCGCTGCACTCCTGGTCCGCCGGTGGACATAGATCCGGGGCTGCGTAATCAGCCCGGCCACGGCATACTGGTGAACCGCCACGGACAGGCGACGAACACCAGGGATCGGTGTCATGTTATTTACAAGTCGACGAGCAGACCAGCGCACCTCGCTATTGCAACGCCTGTGGCCGGGCCGTTGTCTGTTGTGCGGCGACCCCGCCACAGCGCAGCGCATTTGCCGGTCCTGTCGTGATGACCTGCCGCGCAATCACTGCCCCTGCCCACTGTGCGCCCGCCCCCTGCCGGCCCCGACCACCACTGCCTGCGCCGACTGCCAACGCCGGCCACCACCCTTTGCCAGAGTCAGGGCGCCGTGGATCTACACCCTGCCCATTGACCACCTGCTGCACCGTTTCAAATACCATGGCCAGCTCGGCTACGGCTATCTGCTCGCAGAACTGCTGGCCGAGTATCTGGCAGGGGAACTGGCGAACTCAAGCGCACCCGGGCTGATACTGCCCGTCCCGCTGCACCCGGCGCGACAACGCTGGCGCGGTTTCAACCAGGCTCTGGAACTGGCCCGGCCCTGCGCCGGACGTCTGGGCATACCCCTGGAAACACGACGACTGCACCGCGTGCGGGCCACACCGGAACAGGTGCAGCTCAAGGCCAGCGCGCGGCGGCGCAACCTGCGTGGCGCTTTTAGCTTTGCAGGCCATTGCCCCGCACACGTAGCCATTGTGGATGATGTGTTCACTACCGGCAGCACAGCCGCCGAGATCGCCAGGGTGTTGCATCGCGCCGGCGCAAGGCACGTCGAAGTGTGGTGCGTAGCCCGTGCCTGAGGGTTACGCTATTTTACCGGCAGGGGTGGCACTTCCTTTTGCAGCGCCATTTTGCGTGAATTGGCCTCGCCGCATACCGCAAAGCCGAGCATGCGGCCCTGTGCGTCAACAAAGCGGGCCTCAAGATCATCCCCCTCGCCCTCAACCTGCCACTTGCCCTCGGCATCCTGCGGTGGCGGGCAAACCGTAAGCGGCAGAGCCGGCGTCTTCACCACCACCGGCATCACCGGATAAACCAGCTCGCGCGACTCACCTGCCAGCACAGCCGCCAGGGCCCGGGACTGGTTCATCAGCGGCATCACGTAGGGCAACACATGGCCGCCCACCTCGGCGCAATCACCAATGGCATGAATATGCGGGTCACTGGTAGTCAACTGCGCATCCACCACGATGCCACGCTCACAGCGCAAACCGGCGGCGTGCGCCAGGCCGATGGCCGGCCGCAGGCCCACGGCCGAGAGCACCACGTCCGCGGCCAGCGTCGCGCCATCCTCAAGCGTGACCTGGTGGCCCCCGTTATCATGCGCCACCGCCTGCGCGGGATTGCCCAGATGCCATACCACCCCCAGCGCTTCCAGCCGGCGGCGCAGAGCCTCACCGACTTCGGGCGGGGCCAGGCGTGCCAGAGGCTGATCGGCCAGCTCTACCAGCGTCACGTCATGACCCGCGCCGCGCAGGTCATTAGCGAACTCACAGCCGATCAATCCGGCGCCCAATACGACAACACGCGAGGCATCCCCGATGGCCTCGCGAAAACGGGCGTAATCATCCAGATTATTGACCGACATCACCGCCTCGGCGGCGTCACCTTCCAGCGGCAGACGGATGGGCTCGGCGCCCACGGCCAACACCAGATGGCTGTAGTCCAGCGTATCACCGTTATCCAGGCCTACCTGGCGGACTGCGGAATCAATCCCCGTCACACAGGTCCGCGTCAGGATGCGCGCCGGTAATTGCTCGGCCATCCCGTCGGCATCACGATTGGGCAAATCAGCCGGCGCCTTGCCCTGGGCCAGGGCATTGGAGAGCATGGGCTTGGAATAAGAATCGCCATCATCCGAAGTGATGATCAACAACTCCGATTCACTGTCCAGCTTGCGAAACTCCCTGGCCAGGGTATACCCGGCCAGTCCCGAACCCACCACAATGATTCGCCGCATAGTTTGTTACTCCCAATATCCGGGGTGTATTTGATTTGCCATCTCTTGCTAGTTCGTCACGACTTCCGGCGAGGGCGGCGTGGCGCCGGGAATCTCGCATTCACCAATGGCCCGACAAAGCACATCAATAGCCTCCGTGCGGGGAAAACTGCGGCGCCAGGCCACGACCACGGTGCGCCGGGGCGCCGGCGGGACGAAATCCCGCACCACCAGCAACTCATCATCCGGCGGCGCAACCGAGGACGCCGGCAATACCGTGATACCCAGACCACTGGCCACCATATGCCTCACCGTTTCCAGACTGCTGCCCTCCATGCCCCGCTGCACCCCGCTGTCGTCCATATCGCTGCTTTGCTGGCAGTCCGGGCAGGCCCGCAACACCTGGTCACGAAAACAGTGCCCGGAGCCAAGCAACAGCAAGTGCTCGCCGGCCAGTTCGGGCGCCGCAATCTGCTGACGCGAGGCCCAGGCGTGGCCGCTGGGCATGACCACCCGGAAGGGCTCCTCGTATACCGCCCGGGTACAGATACCGTTGTGACTGAAGGGCAGAGAGAGAATCGCCGCGTCAATGGTGCCGTTGACCAGCTGGGCGGCCAGATTGGCCGTGAAGTTTTCCTCGATCACCAGCGGCATACGCGGCGCGCTGCCACGCAAACGGGGGACCAGATGAGGCAACAAATAGGGCCCTATGGTGTAAATCACCCCCAGCCGCAGCACCCCGCTTAGCGGATCACGACCCTGCTCGGCGATGCGCCGGATTACCCCCGCTTCTTCCAGCACCCGGCTGGCCTGGGCCACCACCTGCTGGCCAACCGGCGTGGGCATCACTTCGCTGCCGGTGCGCTCAAACAACTTGACCCCGAGCTCATCCTCCAGCTTGCGCACGGCCACGCTGAGCGTGGGCTGGCTGACAAAACAGCTGGTAGCCGCGCGGCCGAAATGGCGCTCCCGGGCGACGGCAAGAATGTAGCGCAGTTCGGTCAGGGTCATGTTGCGGTATCCGCCAGTTCCTCAAGCCACTCGCGCGGACGCAGATAATCGGCCAGCCTGCCCTCAGGGCTGTCGGCCGCCGGTGACCAGTTATACCGCCAGCAGACACGGGGCGGCAACGACATCAGGATAGACTCTGTGCGCCCGCCGGATTGCAGACCAAACTGGGTGCCGCGATCGTAGGCCAGGTTAAACTCGGCATAACGGCCCCGCCGGTAGAGCTGGAAATCACGCTCACGCTCACTCCAGGGCAATTCACGGCGGCGCTCTACAATAGGGATATAGGCCGGCAGATAATGATCGCCCACGCTGCGCATAAAGGCGAAGCTGCGCTCAAAACCCCATTCATTGAGATCATCAAAAAACAGCCCGCCCACGCCGCGGGTCTCTTCGCGATGAGGCAGATAAAAATACTCATCACACCAGTGCTTGAAACGCGGGTACACCTCACCACCAAAAGGTTCGCAGGCGGCCCGGGCCGTACGATGCCAGTGCAGAACATCCTCATCAAAAGGATAGAACGGGGTGAGATCAAAGCCGCCACCGAACCACCATACCGGACTGGCCGACTCCTCACCGGCGACAAAGAAACGCACATTCGCATGCGAAGTGGGCACCAGCGGGTTGCGCGGATGAATGACCAGCGACACACCCATGGCCCGAAAGCCCTGTCCGGCCAGCTCGGGGCGGCGCCGGGTGGCGGGTGCCGGCATCGCATCGCCGGTGACATGAGAGAAATTCACCCCGGCCTTCTCCAGTACACGGCCGTCTTCCAGCACCCGCGAACGGCCGCCGCCGCCTTCCTCGCGGCGCCATTCGTCGGTCATAAAGTCCGCCTCCGGCTCCTGCGCTGCCAGTCCCGCGCAGATGCGATCCTGCAGCCCCAGCAGATATTCATGCACCGCGTCCACGGAAATGGCTTCATGACTCATGACAACGCCTCATTCGCGGATACCCCCGGCACGCAAGACGCGATTATCCAGCGCATCACGAATAGTGGTCGGGCCCACCAGCCCGCCCAGCGGGCCACTGAGCACATAATCCACCCCGGGACCAAGCCGGCGACGTACCTGCAAGGCACTGCGGGCCGGCGGGCGGCCGTGGTAATTGGCGCTAGTCGACACCAGCGGACCACCCCAGGCCTCGCACAGCCGACGGCAAGGCGGGTGTGCACTGACCCGAACCGCCAGGCTGTCGCGCCCGCCCGTGAGCAGCGCAGGGGCACCACTGGCCGCAGGAACCACCCAGGTGACGGGGCCAGGCCAGCTTTGCTCCAGCCGTCGGTAAATCTCATCGGACAGCGGCGCCAACCAGGGTTGAAGTTGTTGCATATCGGCGGCGACCAGAATCAACCCCTTGCCGGCACTGCGACCCTTGAGCGCCAGCAGGCGCTGCACCGCTTCAGGGTTGGCTGGGTCACAGCCCAGTCCGTAAACCCCTTCGGCAGGGTAGGCAATCAATCCGCCAGCGGCCAGCACACGGCAAATATGACGAAGCTGGTGTGGCCCGGGCACGGGTGGACACCTCAACCGGAGCCGGTTTCAGTCTCCGGCGCCATTTCCGGGGCCGGTTCGGCAAAACCGCATTCTTTCTGCGGGCACACCCGCTCGGTGCCGCGACGCTTGGTGGTTTTCACCGTAAGAATGGGCCAGCCACAATCCGGACAGGGTCCGGGCACCGGCTCATTCCACACCGCATATTTGCACTCAGGGTAGGTGCTGCAGGAAAAGAAAATCTTGCCGTAACGGGATTTTTTCTCCAGCAACGTACCCTTGTGACATTCGGGACACTCGATACCGGTATCGCGCGGTTTCTCCAGCGGCTCGATATGACGGCATTTGGGGTATGCGCTGCAGCCAATGAACTTGCCATAGCGGCCCATTCGAATAATCAGATCGGAATCGCACTTGGGGCACTGTCGCCCTTCCACCACTTGCGGCTCAGTGCTTTCAGCACCGGCGTCATCATTGAGATTACGAGTGTAATCGCAATCCGGGAAGCCGCTGCAGCCTATAAACCGCCCTCGCCGGCCCAGGCGAATACTGAGCTGCTTGCCACACTTGGGGCAATCCTCGTCCATTTTTTCCTGGGTCACTTCCGAGCGCGAAACATTTTCCTGGGTATCGTCCACGCGCTCTTTGAAGGGCTGCCAGAATTCCCTGAGCAGCGGCTGCCAGTCGCGCTCGCCACGCGAGACCGCATCGAGCTGATCCTCCAGGCGGGCAGTGAACTGGTAGTCCACATACTGGGGGAAATAGCGGGTCAGAAAACGGTTAACCACCTTGCCCACATCAGTAGGCACAAAGCGCTTGCGATCCATTTCCACGTATTCACGATCCTGCAGCGTGGAAATAATCGAGGCATAGGTCGAAGGGCGGCCAATCCCGTATTCCTCCAGCGCCTTGACCAGCGTTGCCTCGGAGTAGCGCGGCGGTGGCTCGGTGAAATGCTGCTCGGGGATGATTTCGCGCAACGCCAGCCGCTCGCCTTCTTCCATCCGTGGCAATTCGTGGTCTTCGTCTTCATCGCCCTTGCTGTCGTCACGCCCCTCCTGGTAGACCGCCATGAAACCGGGGCTGACCATGGTCGAGCCGGTGGCGCGAAACGTATGCGCCTCGCCTGCTTCCAGGTTGATCGCCACGGTATCAAAGGTGGCATGAATCATCTGGCAAGCCACCGTACGCTTCCAGACCAGATCGTAGAGACGGTATTGCTCTTCGCTCAGGTGGCCACGAATAGCGGCCGGCTCGCGCATAACTGAAGTCGGGCGGATGCCCTCGTGCGCTTCCTGGGCATTTTTAGCCCGCGTTTTATAGGTGCGCGGCTTGTCGGGCAGGTTGTCCTCGCCGTACTTGTCCGCCACCAACTGTCGAATTTCGGCTATGGCGTCGTTGGCCAGATTCACCGAGTCGGTACGCATATAGGTAATCAGGCCGACCGTCTCGCCACCCAGTTCAATGCCTTCGTACAACTGCTGGGCCACCCGCATGGTGCGCCGGGCGGTAAAACCCAGCTTGCGCGAGGCTTCCTGCTGCAGGGTGGAGGTAATAAAGGGCGCGGTGGGATTACGGCGGCGCTGCTTGCGCTCGACCTTGCTGACCAGCAACTCACCCGCCGCGGCCTCATCCAGGCGCTGGCGGGCGGTACTCGCCGCTGCTTCACTGGTGACCGTGAACTGCTCGAATTTTTCCCCGTCCAGGCGCGCGAGTTTGGCACGGAAGATGGCATCTTCGCGGGCCACCTCAGCCTCAATGCTCCAGTACTCGCGGGCTTCGAAAGCCTCGATTTCGTCCTCGCGTTCGACGATCAGGCGCAGTGCAGGGCTCTGCACACGCCCGGCGGAAAGCCCGCGGCGGATTTTCTTCCACAACAGGGGTGAGAGATTAAAGCCCACCAGGTAATCGAGCGCGCGGCGTGCCTGCTGGGCATCCACCAGCTGCGGCGCTACATCACGCGGCGCGGCAATCGCCTGCTCCACCGCAGTTTTGGTGATCTCGTGGAAAACCACGCGATAAACCGGCTTGTCCTTGAGCAGCCCCTTGTCCCGCAAGACCTCCAGCAAATGCCAGGAGATCGCCTCCCCCTCGCGGTCGGGGTCAGTCGCCAGATATAGCGCCTCAGCCTTTTTAAGCGCCTTGCCGATCGCCTGCACGTGCTTCTCGTTACGCTCAATGACCTGATAAGTCATGGCGAAGTCCTTGTCCGGGTCGACCGCGCCCTCCTTGGGAATCAGATCACGGACATGACCATAGGAAGCCATGACCTCGAAATCCTTGCCCAGGTATTTCTTGATGGTCTTGGACTTCGCCGGCGATTCGACAATAACGAGATTTTTGCTCATGCGTTCCAGTCAGCAATCGAGTTGGGCCGGGCACGCCGGCACGATGAACCTGGTGCCCCGCGGGTCAAGGCGTGAAACGCCTCCGGGGCGACAAACCGTGTCAGCCAACCACGGGGTCAGTGAATGTGGCCAAAAGCCTGGTCAAACACCAGGTCTTCCACCCAGGCGTAGGCCGCCTCCTGTCCGGGCAGATTGAACAACACCATCAACACCACCCACTTGACCTGGTCCAGATCAATTTCGTCGCTTTCAAGCGCCATGATGCGCTCCAGCACGATTTCACGATGCGCGGGGCTGACAATACCGTTGTGTTCCAGAAACATGATAAAGCCGAGACATTCAGCATCCAGACGCGCCGCCTCGCGGCTGTTGTAAATCCGTACGGCGGCCTCGGTGTGAAGCTGATCTTGCTGAGGCGGGCGATCCCGATGATCGGCCAGCCCTTCCAGCCAGGCAAAGGCTTTTTCGATTTCGCCATCACGGAAACCGGCCTGCTCAAGCTCCTCGGTCAGGGCAGCGCGATCCGGCTGTCGGCGTGCGCGCTCATCGTCCATGTAGTTGTCAAACAGATAGATCAGGACTTCGAGTACGTCCTCCTTCATCTCATGACCTCTTGATGACCTGCATGTACCGACCGCCCGGCAGTGACTCGACCTGCCCCCGGAGCTCCATGAGCAGCAGCATGGAGGAAAGCTGTTCAGGCGTCAATCCGCTGCGCTGCACCAGCATATCGAGGCTGACCGGGTCATGCCCCAGGGCCTCACGCAGCCTGGCGTAGTCTCCGTCTTCACCATGATCACCGGCGTCGACGATCTCGCCATCGCCTGGCGAAGGGCTTTTCACCGGTCGCGTTGCCAGATGAACGGCCATCTCCTCAAGGATGTCATCAGCGGTTTCCACCAGCTTGGCGCCATCACGAATCAGGCGATGACAACCCCGGGCAAGTGGATTGTGAATGGAGCCGGGAATCGCGAATACCTCGCGCCCCTGCTCCATGGCCAGGCGCGCAGTAATCAGGGAACCGCTGCGGGTCGCGGCCTCCACCACCAGCACCCCCAGAGCCAGACCGCTGATAATGCGATTGCGCCGGGGGAAATTGGCCGCCTGAGGCGCAGTGCCGGGCGGGAATTCGCTGACCAGGGCGCCCTCGCTAACCAGTTCTCCGGCCAGGGCGCGGTTGGCAGCCGGATAAATCCGATCGGGCCCGGTGCCTGCCACAGCCACGGAAAGCCCGCCGGCATCCAGCGCACCACGGTGCGCGGCGGCGTCCACCCCCGCCGCCAACCCGCTGGTGATCACCAGACCGCGTGCCGCCAGATGCGCGGCAAAAGCCCGGGCATTTTCCAGCCCGCCCCGTGTTGCACTGCGGCTACCCACAATTGCCAGCTGTGGCTGGGCCAGCACTTCCGGGTCACCCACCACGAACAGCACCGGCGGGGCGTCAGCAATCTCGCGCAAACGTTGGGGATAAGCGGCATCTTCCGGCAACAGCAGGTGACGTGCAGGACCGGACCCTGCCTGCGACAACCACGCCAGATCGGTCCGCACGGCATCCCAGTCGGGCTGGCGCAAGGCCTGGCGAACTTGTGATGAGAGCTCGGAATCACCGCCGGCAGACAGCGCCTCCCTGGCACTGCCATGGCGTAAAAGCAGGCGGTTAATTGCAACACTGCCCAGCCCCGGCGCCCGGAGCAGAGCGAGCCGGCAAGGCAACTCGCCCCCGGCAAGGTCATCGGGGATAAAACCACCGTTCACGAGATGCTCCTGCCGGCCTCCCTGCCAGTAGAATCAAGGAAACGCTGACTCTCAGTGGATTCCTGGCGCTTCCTTATAACTTCAGGGCGTTACAACCTTGTCCTGCAAGCGGATGCTGCGGGTGGCGCGCATGACCAGAGCGTAGCTGATCTTGTCGTAGACCCGGAAAACCATAAGCTCGCCGGCACGCTGGTCAGGCAGAGTCACCGGGCCACGGGCAAGCTCGTCATGGAAAGTGCCGCCATCCTGCATGATGGTCAGCACATTACCCACATCCACCCCGTCACGGCTGCCCAGATTCAGCATCACCACCTGGTACTGGCCGATATGACCGGTGCTGTCGAAGACCGAAATAATCCGGCCGGAGACATCCTGTTCCGGCGGCTGCGGCATGAAATTTTCACGCAACTCATCCAGCGGCACCGGCAGCAGCAGATCGCCACGACGGACTTCCTGAGCCACTCGCCGCAGCTGAACAATGGCGGGGTCACCATACTCGCGCACCCGGACCTCACCAATGAAGCGGGCCTCGCGGCCAAGCATTTCACCGGTATCCGGATCCCGGAACTCCTCCCCCGGGCGCACCACGTGATAATTACGCTCACCGGTGTCCTCAAGGCGGCGCACATAGATGCTTTCGCCGGCACTGGACAGCAGACGCGAATCACTTACGCTGCGCAAGACATAGGCCGCGCCGTCCAGATCTTTCTGGTCCACCACCCGGGTTTCATCCAGGAAGCTGCGGATCGCGGACAAGGGAATGGTGGGTACGGCGGCCTCAATGGGTTCGGTACGAATGCGCGGTTGCATTCGAACCACCGGATAATCCGGATCATCCACACGTTCGCGCTCTTCAACCCGCACCCGCTCTTCCGCACGGCGAATGTCGGCTATCACTTCCGGATCGCGAATTTCATCCTCGTCAACCCGACGCACAACCGGCCGACCATCGTCATAGCCCAGCACCAGCACATCGCCTGGATAAATCAGGTGGGGGTTTTCCAGCTCGGGGTTGATATGCCAGACCTCGGGCCACAACCAGGGATCCCGGAGAAACTGGCCGGAAATATCCCACAGCGTGTCACCCCGCCGGACAACATAGGTACGCGGAGCGCGCTCGGCAACACGAACCTCGGGTTCAGGTGCGGACTCAGCGCGCGGTGCGCGCCACGGCGCCGGCTCGGTGGCCTGCGGCTCGGCGGCCGGCTCTTCGCGGGGGGGTTGTTCCGGTGAAGATGCGCAAGCGGCAAGCAGTGCCAGCACAGCCATGTAAACGGGTAAACGGCGCAGCGGAACTCGAACAAACGCGTTATAATCAGGAGTCATCTATGGTTTGCCTCGGGCTGTTCGGCGACTTCATTATGGCCCGGCTCATCAAGGCACGAGCCCGGTTTTTTGACTAAGGTGAACAAAATCGGCGCATTTTGCAAGATTTTACTACAAAAAGATTCACTGACCCTATGGCCATACTCGATATTCTGCATTATCCGGACGAACGTTTACGCAACGTTGCGCGCCCGGTTGCACGGGTTGACGCGGACATCCAGCGCACGCTTGATGACATGCTGGAGACCATGTACGACGCCCAGGGCATTGGTCTGTCGGCCACCCAGGTGGACTACCCCGGTCGCGTGGTGGTGATCGACGTCTCCGAAGAGCGCAACCAGCCGCGCTTTCTGGTCAATCCGGAGATCATCCACCGCGACGGCATGGTTGAATCACAGGAAGGCTGCCTGTCCATTCCCGGCTATTGCGACACCATAGAGCGTGCCGAGTCCATCCGTTACCGGGCGCTTGACCGTGACGGCAAGGCTTTTGAGGATGAAGCAGACGGGCTGCTGGCCATCTGTATCCAGCATGAAATTGACCATCTGGACGGCAAGCTCTTCATAGATTATCTCTCGCCACTGAAGCGCCAGCGCCTGCACAAGAAATACCTCAAGCTCAGCAAACAGCCCGCGGCAAGCTGAGCATGCCGGCCTATATCTACCTGCACCAGCTGCGTTGAATCGGGACACTGCATATGAGTCGCGCGCGCATTGTTTTTGCCGGCACCCCTGATTTTGCCGTACCGGCACTGCAGACCCTGATCGATGCCGGCCATCCGCCCGTGGCAGTCTACACCCAGCCCGACCGTCCCGCCGGGCGGGGCCGTAAATTGCAGCCCGGCCCGATCAAGCGGGCCGCGCTGGCGCACAATCTGCCCGTTTACCAGCCAGACACGTTGCGCGATGCAGCCAGCCGGCACGAACTCGCGACGCTGCAGCCCGATCTACTGGTCGTGGTCGCCTATGGCCTGCTGTTGCCGCCGGACGTACTGACTCTGCCCCGGCTTGGCTGCGTCAACCTGCACGCCTCGCTGCTGCCGCGCTGGCGCGGCGCGGCGCCGGTGCAGCGTGCCATTCTCGCCGGTGACAGCGAAACAGGCATCACCCTCATGCAAATGGATGCCGGGCTCGACACCGGGCCCATACTGGCCATGACACCCTGTGACATATACCCGGATGACACCGGCAGCAGTCTGCATGATCGCTTGTCCGCCCTCGGCGCCAGTCTGCTCACCGAACAGCTTGATGCGCTGCTGGCCGGCTGCCTTGCGCCCCGGCCCCAACCGGAGGAAGGCGTCACTTACGCCCCCAGAATCAAACGCAAAGAGGCACGTATTGACTGGTCCCGGGCGGCCACACAGATAGAGCGACAGGTGCGCGCCTTCAACCCCTGGCCCGTCGCCTTCAGCCGGCTCGACACCGACACCCTGCGTATCTGGCAGGCCCGGGCCACCGACCAGACCCTGCCCGGTCCACCAGGACAACTGCACCCGGAAGCCGGCGCGCTCAAAGTCACCACCGGCGAAGGCGCACTGGAGTTGATACAGCTGCAACTGCCCGGTCGCCGACCGGTCAGCGCCCGTGACCTGCTCAACGCCCGCCGGCTCGAGGAACAACAACTGACATGAATCGCCCCCGCACCAGTGTGCGCGCCGAGGCCGCCCGCGCCCTGGCCCCGGTGCTGCAGGGGCAGGCCTCGCTGAACACCACCCTGCCGGCAGCCCTGGCCGCCCTGCCCAGCCGTGATCACGGTCTGCTACAAGCCCTGTGTTACGGCACCCTGCGCCACGGGCCACGCCTGCAGAGCGTGCTCGAACAACTGCTCAAACGACCACTGCCTGCGAGCGAAGCGCCGGTCCACGCCGCCCTGTTGCTGGGCATCTACCAGATCAACGAAATGCGAGTGCCGGACCATGCTGCCGTCACCGAAACGGTGCAGGCCGTTCGCCTGCTGGGCCGTCCTCGACTCACCGGCATGGTCAACGGCGTACTGCGCAACTTCAGCCGCGACAGCAAGACCCTGCTGAACCGCGCCACGCAGGATCCGGCAGGGGAACACGCTCACCCCCGCTGGCTGATTGAATCGCTGCAACAAGACTGGCCGCAGGAATATACGCAAATCCTGGCCGCCAATAACCAGCCCGGCCCCATGACCCTGCGCATCAATGGCCGGCGCACCACGCGCGAGGCGTGGCTGACCCGGGCCCGCGAAGCAGGGATTGAAGCCACTCCGGCACAGAGCCCGGACATGGCCGTCAAACTGGCATCTGCCATGGATGTGAATGCACTGCCCGGCTTTACTGAAGGCGAGGTATCGGTGCAGGACGCGGCCGCACAATGGGCCGCGCTCCTGCTCGTAGTTGAACCCGGCATGCGCGTACTGGACGCCTGCGCCGCGCCCGGCGGTAAAACCGGCCACCTGCTGGAACGCGCACCCGATGGGACAGAAGTTCTTGCCCTGGATGCGGACGCCGCCCGCCTGGCCCGGGTCGAGGATAATCTGCAACGCCTGGGGCTCCCGGCACAACTGACCTGCGGCGACCTGGCACAGCCGCAGGACTGGTGGGATGATCGTCCCTTTGATCGCATCCTGCTGGACGCTCCCTGCTCCGGCACTGGCGTGATCCGCCGCCATCCGGACATCAAGTATCTGCGTCGCGCCAGTGACATCCCGGCGCTGGCCGCCCGCCAGGCCGAGCTACTTGCCGCCGCCTGGTCATTGCTGGCCCCGGGTGGTCAGTTGCTCTACGCCACCTGTTCCATTTTTCACGCCGAGAACCGCGAGATAATCGAGGCCTTCCTTGCCGAGCACAGTGAAGCCAGCAGCCTGACCCTGCCCGAAACCCTTGGCCAGGCCTGCGGCCCCGGCCGCCAGATCCTCCCCGGCGAACAGGATATGGATGGCTTCTTTTACGCGCTGCTGCGGCGCAGCAGCGCGTAAAAGAAGCCGTGGTTACGTGATTAGGTG
>SLRW01000023.1 GCA_007130745.1 Gammaproteobacteria bacterium | reverse complement strand
CTCACCCTTCGGGCCGCCACCTGGTCGGTGGCGGTCGTCTCGCCTGTCGGCGAGCCGTCGAACCCGGATTAATTGATACGTCGGGGGTTCGAATCCGTGGTTTCGATTAAGCCATAAAAAAAGCCGACCCCATTGGAGTCGGCTTTTTATCTGTGTGGCGCGCCGGGGAGGATTCGAACCCCCGACCTTTCGGTTCGTAGCCGAATGCTCTATCCAGCTGAGCTACCGGCGCCTGATCAGGCCGGTGATTATCCAAGCCGGGCCTCCGCATGTCAATGCGGTTTGAATGGCTGCTGTTGTCGGCAATGATTCGCGGTATACTGACCGGCCCGCAAATGCACCAGGTGACGGTTGCCCGGATGTATTGGCGGTATGGCCGCGGTCAGCGACGGATCGTCGCGAGCCGGGCCAAATGGTAGTTGCGCCGGATACCCGGTGTAACCGCCACCGATCTTGACAATGACCAGGCGCGTTTGCCGAGAACGCCGCCGCGGCCGGTTTACCCCCGGTAAAGCGCGACGGTGTTCTGATGACCCGGCAAATACGCATCAACCGACAAGGGAGATCGGTCATGGAACTTTATACCTACCACCGCAGCGTGGCTGCGCAGCGTGTGCGTATTGCCCTTAATCTCAAGGGTGTGGCCTATGAGTCACGGTTCGTGGATCTGTCCACGCAGCGCGAGGAGCAAAACCACCCCCGCTTCCGTGAACTCAATCCCCAGGGGCTGGCGCCCGTGTTGGTGGATGACGGCGTGGTGATTACCCAGTCACTGGCTATCATCGAGTATCTGGATGAGCGCATCCGGGTGCGCCCCCTGTTGCCTGAAGAACCGCTGGCCCGGGCCCGGGTACGGTCACTGGCGCAGTTGTTCGCCTCCGATATGCAGCCGCTGACCAATTTGCGGGTATTCGACTATTTGCGCGAGCAGATGGGTTGCGAGACGGCGCAGCTGGATGCCTGGTACGAGCACTGGACTATGGAAGGGCTGGAAGCGGCTGAAACTCTGCTCAGCAGAAGCGGACACACCGGCGGCTTCTGTTTCGGCGAGCAGCCCACACTGGCGGATGTATGTATGGTGCCGCAGGTGCATGATGCCACTTTGCGTGGCTATGACCTGTCCGGGTTTCCCGTGCTCCGGGGCATTTATCGCAACTGCATGACGCTGGCTTCCTTCCAGGCCGCCGCGCCTGAAACCCAGCCCGACGCCGTGGAACAAAGCAGAACCGTGGCCGTATAACTATCGGCATCTCTCCGGCCCGCGTTGCCGGGGTCGGGGAGATGTGGTCATACTGGTGTCACAGCACAAGCTGATGAACAAGGTATGGCGGTTTATGCGGGATACCCCGGAGTTATTGTTTGAAAAACTGGAGCGCCTGGCGCGGGGTCGCCGCAATCTGCCGCTGGATGCCCGCTCCCGGGCCGTGTTCGCGCGGGCCTATTTTGAATCCCTGGTTGCCGAGGATGTCGCTACGCTGACGCCGACACAGCTGGTTAACATGGCTGTGCGGCACCTGCGGCTGGCCATGTGTCGCCAACCCGGCGAGGTGCTGGTCCAGGCAGGTAGTCCTCACCATCGTGGCGCTACTGCGCGCCGCGTTACGGTGGTGGAAATTGTCAATGACGATATGCCCTTTCTGGTGGACTCTTGCCTTATGGCGATGGCCCAACTGGGCAGCCCGGCGCGCTTTACCCTGCATCCGGTGATACCGCTGCAACGGGATAACAAGGGTGTGCTGGAGGCTGTGGGCGGCCCCGATGCCCGCGCCGAGTCGCTGATCCGGGTGGAAATTGCCCGTGAGACCGATGCCCGTCGCCGTCAACATATTGAAGACACCCTGCGCCAGGTGTTCACCGATGTGCGGTTGGCGGTGGATGACTGGCGGCCCATGCGGGATCGGGTGCTGGCGCTGGCGCGGGAAACAGGCAACCGGCGCGGCGAGCAGCGGGACAGCGCGCGTGAGGACGCTGAATATCTGCGCTGGCTGCTGGACAATCATTTTACCTTTCTGGGCATGGTTGACTACGTCCAGGTCCGGGAAGAGGGGCAAGAGGTTTTGCGCCCTGAGCCTGACTCCAGGCTGGGTGTGTTGCGGCGAATGCTGGACGGCCAGCCCTCACATGAATTGGCACTGTTGCCGCGTGAACTCGCAGTCACTCAGACTGGTGCGCGGCCCAGACTGGTGCTTACCAAAACCACGACCACGGCCACGGTACACCGGGCTACTCCCATGGATTACATCGGTGTGCGTCGTTATGACCGCCAGGGCCGGGTGCAGCAGGAAACCTGCATTGTGGGGCTTTACACTTCGGCGGCGATTCTGCGCCGACCAATTGAAGTGCCTTTGCTGCGCCGCAAATTGGCCGCGATTATGGCGCGTAGCTCATTCAGCCCTGACAGCCATGGCGGCAAGGCCCTGCAGCACATTCTCGAGACCCTGCCGCGCGATGAGCTTGTGCAGGCCGATGAAGACGAGCTTTTTCGTGTCGCCAGTGCGATCTATCTGCTCCAGGAACGCCCGCGTACGCGACTGTTTCTGCGCCGGGATCCCTACCGGCGGTTTTGGTCCTGTCAGGTTTATTTGCCGCGAGAACGCTTTGAAAGACCGGTCAGGCTCCGTCTGGAGCGTATTCTGAGGCAGCGACTGGGAGGCGAGTCGCTGGAATCGGAAGTTAACCTGGGGGAACCTCTGCTGGCGCGCATATATGTCATTGTGCGTGGCGGCCATGTCGACCGGGTAGAACCGGATGTGCAGAGCATCGAGGCGGAGCTGGCCCAGGCGGCCCGCAGTTGGGATGATGATCTGCGCGATGCCCTGGTTGAGACCCATGGTGAACGCCGGGGTCTGCACTTTTGGCGCCAGTGTCAGGGTGCTTTCCCGTCCGCCTATACCGATGCCTTCCCGGCCCGGATTGCGGTGAACGACATCGCCGCTGCACGCCGGCTGAGCGGGCCGGGCGACCTCGAGCTCAAGCTTGAGGGTGACCGCCCGGGTTGGCGCCGAAGGTTGCGCTTTCGCATGGTCTGCCGGGGTGAAGTTGCGGTGCTTTCGGCTGTTTTGCCGGTGCTGGAGAATCTGGGTGTGCGGGTACTCACCGAGCGGCCCTTCGAACTTGATTTCAGCACCCTGAGCGGGCACCGCGTCAGTGTGCATGACTTTGTACTGGAAGTGCCGGGTACTCCCGAGATTAATGTTGATGCGGTGGCGGCGGACTTTTGCCGGGTGTTTGAACGTGTCTGGTCCGGACAGGCCGAAAATGATGGCCTCAACCAGCTGGTGCTGGCGGCCGGTCTGGCCTGGCGGGATGTAGAGCTGGTCCGTGCCTGGACGCGCTATCTGCAACAACTGGGCAGCAGTTTCAGCCAGCGCTACCGGGAAGAGGCACTGGCTGCCTGCCCGGCGGTGACGCGGGCACTGCTCCAGCGTTTTGAGCACGCCTTTGATCCGCTGCAGGGGCCGATCAGTCCGGAGCAGGCGCAAGCGATCGACAGCAAGATTGAAAGCGCGCTGGAAGCCGTTGACAGCCTTGATCATGATCGCATCCTGCGTGAATACCACGAATTGGTTTGCGCCACCCTGCGAACCAGTTTTTACCTTCCCGGCAATGATGAGAGCAGCCCTCCGGTCATCGCCTTCAAGCTGGACCCGGCCTGCATTGAAGGGATGCCCCTGCCGCGACCACGCTATGAAATCTTTGTTTATTCGCCCCGTATTGAAGGGGTGCATTTACGGGGAGGCAAGGTAGCTCGCGGGGGGATTCGCTGGTCCGACCGGCGTGAGGATTTCCGTACCGAGGTGCTGGGTCTGGTCAAGGCGCAGATGGTCAAGAACGCGATTATTGTGCCGGTCGGCGCCAAGGGGGGCTTTGTCGTCAAGCGCCCGCCCGAGACAGATGATCGCAAGCAATTACAGGCCGAGGGCATTCGCTGTTATCGCCTGTTCATTAATGCCCTGCTGGCGCTTACCGATAACTATGTCGAGGGCCGTTGTGTAACGCCTGAATCACTGCTGCGTTATGACGACGACGATCCCTACCTGGTGGTGGCCGCGGACAAGGGGACGGCCAGCTTTTCGGATATTGCCAATGAGATGGCCCGTTCGCGCGGGTTCTGGCTGGATGACGCCTTCGCTTCCGGTGGCTCCAGCGGCTATGACCACAAGGCCATGGGGATTACTGCCCGTGGTGCCTGGGAATGCGTCAAGCGCCATTTCCTGGAGCTGGGTCGGGATATTCAGTCCGAGCCTTTTACGGTGGCCGGGATTGGTGATATGTCGGGAGATGTCTTCGGTAACGGTATGTTGCTTTCTCCCCAGATCCGGCTGGTGGCGGCCTTCAATCACCGGCATATTTTCGTGGATCCGGAGCCCGATTGCGCCCGTTCCTTTGCCGAGCGCGAGCGGCTGTTCCATACCCCTGGCAGCAGCTGGTCAGATTACGACCAGGCGCTGATTTCTGACGGCGGCGGTGTGTTCCGGCGCGATGCCAAGCGTATTGAGGTCACTCCGGAGATGGCTCACGTTCTGGCGGTAGAGCCCGGTCCGATGGAGCCCCGGGAACTGATTCGGGCTATTCTCGCCGCGCCGGTGGATTTGCTCTGGAATGGCGGTATTGGCACCTACGTCAAGGACGCCGATGAGACTCACGGCGAGGTGGGCGACCGGGTCAATGACGGGGTGCGTGTGGATGCGCAGGCCTTGCGCTGCAAGGTGGTAGGCGAAGGTGGCAATCTCGGCCTGACCCAGCGAGGACGTATCGCCTATGCGGCGGCTGGCGGTCGCATCAATACCGATGCTATTGATAATTCCGCCGGTGTGGGTTGTTCGGATCGCGAAGTGAATATCAAGATCCTGCTCAAAACTGTGATGGAAGCCGGTGAGCTTGATTATGCACAGCGCGACCGTCTGCTTGAGAGCATGACTGACGAAGTCGCGCGCCTGGTGCTTACGGACAACTACCAGCAAAGCCTTGCGCTCAGTCTGATGCAGCGGCGTGGGCATGCCCGATTACCGGTGCATGCCTGGCTGATGCGGAGACTGGAGGAAGTTTCGGCTTTCTCGCGCGAGGTTGAGGCTTTGCCCGATGAGCAGCAAATCGCGGCCCTGCAAACGCGTAATGCCTCTTTGACCCGGCCGGAACTGGCGGCGCTGCTCGCCTGGGCCAAGATCGATGCCTACGATACCCTGCTCGACTCCGATCTTGCTCATGATAGTGCCGCCTGGCAGCTTTTGGTCGATTATTTCCCCGTCACCCTGGGTGACAGGTTCAGTACGCACCTGGCTACCCATCGCTTGCGCCCCGAGATTATTGTCAATGTGGTGATTAACAGCATGCTCAATCGCATGGGCGCGGGTTTTGCCCGGCGCCTCAGTGAAGAGCTGGCCGTGTCTATGGCGGCGGTGGCCCGGGCCTGGTTGTGTGCACGGGAGGTACTGGGACTGCGTGATTTGTGGCAGCAGATTGAGGCGCTGGATAAGCGCGTGCCGGCGCAGACCTGGCTGGCTCTGTTCGAGCCCGTCCGCCAGTTGCTGGAACATATCACCCGGCGATTTGCTGCCATGCCGGAGGCGACGCAGGATATTGTCGCCAGCGTGTCTCGTTATGCCCCTGCGGTGAGTGATCTGGCTGCACTGCAGAGCGAGAGGGTGAGCCTTCACCGGCTGCAAGCCCTGACTGCCGAGGGGGTTCCGGAAGCGCTGGCGCGTCGGATACTGACCCTGGAGTGGTTGATGCCGGCGGTGGAAGTGATACAGCTGGCCGACAGGCGCGACTTGATGCCTGCGCAGGTGGCAGTGTCGCGTGACGCGGTGGTCAGGCTGCTGGGCCTGGATCGGCTGCTGAGCGAGGCCGACCACATCCAGGTGGATGATCAGTGGTCCGCACGCGCCCGTGGTGGCCTGCGTGATGATCTCTATACGGGTTGTGCCAGTCTGACCGCGCGGGCACTGGATAGTATGGATGAGCCCGGAGCCTCACCCGGGGAGCAGGTGGCCCGCTGGCGTGAACAACACACCGCGTCGCTGCAGCCTTTTATCAATTTGCTGGCCGAAGTGCATGCCAGCGGCGCACTGGATCTGCAGGGTCTGACGGTGGTGGTGCGGGAGCTTCAGCGCCTGTGCCGGAGGCTGGAGGCCGGCTGATCAGACAATTTCGAGCCTGACCGGCATCGTGTCCTGTCCGGCGTAGCGCCAGGCGTGTAGCGGCGGTTCCAGGTGCGGGGTAATCACAAGGTGCAGGGTCTCGGGGTAGCCGCATTCGGCAATATCCCGGGACGAAGGCGTGCCCGGTCCCTGCGGGTGGGAGTGATAAATCGCCCAGAGCTGCTCGCCTTGTTCACGCATATGGCGCAAGGCGCAGACCAGTTCCCCGGCGGCCATGTCGAAAGCCGACGCCGGCCGGGGGTGAGCATTAGTGATGCTGTAACAACGCACCGGAGTGTGCTGGTGCGCGCTGATCAAACCACAGATTTCTGCTTCCGGGCTGTCCCGGGCTTCGTTGAGTACCCGATGGTAAATATTTTGCGGTAGTTGTGCGCGGATCATGCTGAACCACAGGCCGGGCATTGCGGATCACGGTGCAGGGTTATGTTGCGCCAGTGGCCCGTGAGGGCGTCAAAAAGCTGCAAGCGTCCGCTGCTGTCTTCGCCCAGCCCGGCGATGATCTTGACGGCTTCCAGTGCCTGCAGGTTGCCGATAACACCTACCACCGGCGGCAGTACGCCGGCCACCGCACAGGTTTCGGCTGCCTCGCTGGCTTCGGGGTAAAGGCACCGATAACAGGGCGAGTTATCCCGGTCGGCACGGAATACGGCAAGTTGTCCCTGAAAGCGGATCGCCGCGCCGGAGACCAGCGGCCGCCGTGCGCGAAGACAGGCGGTGTTGACGGCAAAGCGGGTGTCGAAATTATCACAGCCGTCGATGACGACATCGGCGGACCGGGTCAGTGCGTCGAGCTCATCGGGTCCGACTCGTTTGCGCACCGGCGTAAAATGCAATTCCGGGTTGAGTCGGCCCAGGGTTTCGGCGGCTGATTCCACCTTGGCTTTGCCCGTGTCGCCGGGATCGTGCAGCAACTGGCGATGCAGGTTGGAAGCCTCGACCACGTCGTCGTCGGCCATCGTGATGTGCCCGACCCCCAGCGCCGCCAGACTCATGGCGCTGGCCGAACCCAGTCCGCCGGCACCAATGATCAACACATGCGCTGCCAGCAGCCGGCGCTGTCCCTGCACGCCCAGGTCATCCAGCATGATCTGGCGGCTGTAACGAATGAGCTGTTCTTTTTGCAGCCCGGCGTCAGTCATGTGTGAGCCCCCTGACTTGATGAACAGCGCCCGGCGGTGATGCGTTCGAGCCCGGCATCGTCCCTGATGGTGTGGACAACGTGATAGCGCGCGGATTCCATGAGTTCTCGAACTGCCGGTCCCTGGTCAGCACCATGCTCGAGCAACAACCAGCCCTGTGTACGCAGATGGCCGTTACTGCGGGTGATAATCTCGCGGATTGCGTCGAGCCCATCCGTGCCCGCGACCAGGGCGTGCGAGGGCTCCTGTTTCAGGGTCTGCAGGTGGGGGTCATCTGCGGCCACGTAGGGCGGGTTACTGATAATGGCATCCAGTTCATTTTCTCCGGTCAGGGCCTGTAGCCAGTCCCCCTGACGGAAATCCAGATGTTGCAGTGACAGGCGGGTGGCATTGTTACGGGCCACCCGCAGGGCATCAGGATGCTTGTCGGTGGCGATGATCTGCCATTGCGGGCATTCGCTGGCCAGCGCCAGTGCGATGGCACCACTGCCTGTGCCGAGGTCCGCGATGCGCAAGGTGGCTTGCGTATCCAGCAGGGCCAACGCGGTTTCCACCAGTTTTTCGGTTTCCGGGCGCGGCACCAGTGTGTCCGGGGAGACTCGCAGCGCCAGCGACCAGAATTCTTTCTCGCCCGTCAGATAGGCGATGGGTGTGCCGCCGGCGCGGCGCTGGACAAGCACCTCGAATTCACGTTGTTGCAGAGTGTCGGGGGTTTTCTCCGGCCAGGCGCGCAGGTGACTGCGGTCAGTCTTGAGTACCCGGGCGAGCAGGATTTCGGCATCCAGTCCAGGTGATGGGCTGACCGCTTCAAGTTGACTGCTTCCCCAGCGCAGCAGCCGGGCGATATCAATCGGGTCAGCCATGCTCGCTCCCGCAGCGAATGAGGTCTTGACGTTCAGGCGCCAAGTGCAGCCAACTGGTCGCTCTGGTATTCGTGCACCAGGGCTTCCAGCAGTGGCTCAATATCTCCCTGGAGTATATCGTCCAGGCGATGCAGGGTCAGGTTGATGCGGTGGTCCGTGACCCGTCCCTGGGGGAAGTTGTAGGTCCGTATGCGTTCGGAGCGATCACCACTGCCGACCAGGCTGCGGCGGGTGTCGGCCTGTTCACGCTCGGCTGTTTCCCGGGCCTGGTCCATTAGTCGGGCTCGCAGCAATGACAGCGCTCGCGCCCGGTTCTTGTGTTGCGAGCGCTCGTCCTGGCATTCCACCACAATGCCGCTGGGCTGGTGGGTGATACGCACTGCCGAGTCGGTTTTGTTGACGTGCTGGCCGCCCGCGCCTGAAGCTCGGAAGGTGTCGATACGCAGATCCGAGGGGTTGAGGTCCACTTCTTCATCACGTTCAATTTCTGGCATTACAGCCACTGTGCAGGCGGAGGTATGAATGCGCCCCTGGGACTCAGTCTGCGGCACTCGCTGAACCCGGTGAGCGCCGGACTCAAATTTGAGCCGGGCATATACAGCCTCGCCACTTACGCGGCTGATGATTTCTCGATAGCCGCCCTGTTCGCCGTGACTTTCGTTGAGTATCTCGATCCGCCAGCCGCGGGTTTCGGCATAACGGCTGTACATTCGGAACAGATCACCCGCAAACAGGGCCGCCTCGTCACCACCGGTGCCGGCGCGGATTTCCAGGAACACATTGCTGTCATCGTGTGGGTCGCTGGGGAGTAATTGCAGACGCAAGGTGGCGGTAAGTGAGGCCAGTTGCTCCTCAATGCTTTGCCATTCCTCGGTTGCCAGTTCGCGCAGCTCGGTGTCGGAATCTTCGCTCATAATCCTGGCTTCATTCTGTCGGGCGAGGAGTTGTTCGTATTCATTGAAGTTGGTTACCACCGGTTCCAGCCGGGCATATTCGCGCGACAGTTCACGCAGTTGATTCGGGTCGCCAAGCACTTCCGGCTCGGCCAGCAGCCGGCCGAGTTCCTCGTGGCGTTCCCGCTGTTGTTCCAGGCGCTGGCGCAGGGAGGCCTTCATGATGACTCGGTATCTCCGTCGTTGATGCCGAAAAGCTGACGTGCGGCCAGAATGGTGTCCTTGTCGCGTGCCATGCCGGCTTCGCGTAATTGTTCGCTGGGCCGGTGGAGCAGCTTGTTGGTCAGGGTATGGGCCAGGTATTCAATCACGGCTTCGGGATTCTCGCCCCGGGCCAGTCGTCGGCGCGCACGCTCCAGTACCAGGCGGCGAGCGGCTTCGCCCTGTCCCCGCAGCCGGCGGATGGTGTCGATGGCGTCTGCCGCTTCCAGCCAGGCCACAAACCGCAGCGCTTCCTGTTCGATAATTTCCGCGGCCATTGCAGCTGCCTCGTGGCGGCCGGCCAGATTGCCCCGGATGATCCCTTGCAGGTCGTCGATACTGTAAAGATAGACGTCATCCAGGTCGCCGGCGCCGGCTTCAATATCCCGGGGTACGGCGAGATCCACGGCCAGAATGGGTCGGTGACGACGGCTGCGTACAGCTTCGCCGAGGGTGGCGCGTGGCAGTACCGTTGTGCTGCTGGCGGTGGAGCTGATCACGATATCCGCCTCGGCCAGATGCGCGGGGATTTCTTCCAGCGTAATGGCATAGGCATTGAAAGGCCGGGCCAGTTCACGCGCCCGGGCCAGGGTGCGATTGGCGATAATCATACGGCCCAGGCCGTGTTCGTGGAGATGGCGGGCGGCCAGTTCAATGGTCTGTCCGGCGCCGATGAGCATGGCAGTGTGTTCGGGGAAATCATCAAAAAACTGATGCGCCAGACTGATTGCGGTGGAAGCAACTGATACCGGGTTGGCGCCAATACGGGTTTCGGTGCGGATACGCTTGGCTGTGGCAAAAGTATGCTGGAACAGTCTTGATAGTGCCCCGCCGGCTGCGCCGAGTTCACTGGCCTGGCGGTAGGCTTGTTTGATCTGCCCAAGAATCTGGGCTTCACCCACCACCATGGAATCGAGCCCGGCGGCCACCCGCATCAGGTGTTCCACTGCCCGCCGGCCCTGATGGGCGTAAAGCATGGGGCGCAGTTTCGCTTCTGGAATGCGATGGAAGTCGCAGAACCAGGCGATGACTTCGTTGGCGGTGGGGTGTTCGCAAACGCAGTAGATTTCAGTGCGATTACAGGTAGAGACAATCACGCGCTCGTGCACGCCATTGATTTCGCCCAGGCTTTGCAGCGCGACGGCGATCTGGTCTGGCGCGAAAGAAAGACGTTCCCGGGTGTCGACCGGGGCCGTCGTATGATTGAGTCCGGCGCTGAGCAGCGGCATGGGCCAGGAAACCGTGAATGGAACACGAAATTCTGAGTCAAAGGGTACATGATTACAAGCTTCGCGATGCTTCGGGCGGGCTCCGCGCCCGGGTTTGCAGTGTTCTGTGGTGGTCAGGGTGCGCCGGGCCGAAGTACACTGCCCCGATGCTTCACGCTATGCGCCCGGCGTGTCGGTAACAGAAAATGAGGCAAGTGTTGTTGAAATCGTCGCGATTTTTCATGGTGGCCGGATTGTTTGTGCTCTCCGGTTGCGCCGTGCTTGAGCGCTCGCCGCCATCGGAGCCTGTAGCTGTGCCCGAGGCAGTGGCGCCGGAGACGGTTGCCGAGGAGTCGCCTCAAGCGCGGCCCGGCGAGGCTTCGGGCTGGGTCATGTCGGGCGAACTGGCCCTGCGGCGGGGGCATTATGAGCGCGCGCTGGAATCCTTTGCCCGGGCTGTAGAGCTGACACGTGAACCCGGTGTGGTTCAGCGCGCCACCGAGGTAGCGCTGACCCTGGGGGATAATACCCTGGCGCTGGCCGGCGCCAGGCGCTGGGTGGCGCTGGCGCCGGAACGCACCGATGCGCGTCAGGTGCTGGTAGTGCTGGAGTTGCGGGCCGGCAATGAGGACGCGGCCCGGCAGACCCTGCTGGCCCTGCTGGAGTACAGTGGCGAAGGTGCGGGTGAGAGTCTGCTCGCTCTGCGGGATTCGCTGATTGAGGATGTGCAGACTGCCCGTGCCCTGGCCCTGCTGGAGGCGATTGACCAGGCGTATGGTCACCTCGCCGAGCTGCATTATGTGCGAGGCGCGGTGGCCTACGGTGGCGGTGATCTGGCGCTGGCCGAGACGGCTATTGATGAGGCCCGGCGTCTGTCGCCCGAGTGGGTTGACCCGCTGGTATTGCAAGCCCGGGTGCTGGTGGCGCGCGATGAGCCCGAGGCGGCGATAGCGGTGATGGAGCAGGGGCTGCGGGATCACCCCGGGGAGGATTCCCTGCGTCTGGCCTACGGACGGTTGTTGTTCGAGATGGAGCGTGAGGAGGATGCGCGGCGTGAACTTGAGCGGCTGGTTGAGGCCAATCCATCGCAAGCCGATGCCATTCGCGTACTGGGCTTGCTGGCGCTGGAGCAGGAACGCTTCGATGACGCGCATGATTATTTCATGCGGCTGTTACAGCTCGGTTCACACGCCGATGAGGCCTATTACTATCTGGGAAGTCTGGAAGCGGGTCAGGGTAACGAGGCTACGGCGATGCGCTGGCTTTCCCAGGTCCGGGAAGGCCGCCACCTGTTGCCGGCGCGCGTGCTGCTGGCTGAAGTCCTGGGGCAAACGGGAAATCTGGATGCTGCGCGCGAGTTGCTGCGCCAGATGCGCGAGGCACGCCCCGATGCGCGCCTGGCCCTGTTCGAAAGCGAAGGGCGGCTGTTATACAACCAGGGGCGTTACCAGTCCGCCACCGAGGTTTATGACCAGGCGCTGGAAGAATTCCCCGACGACCGTACCCTGCTGTATGGCCGTGCCCTGAGTCTGGAACGGCTGGACCGGCTGGACGAGGTTGAGCGTGACCTGCGTCGCATGCTGGAGCAGCAGCCGGATGACCCGGTGGCGCTTAATGCTTTGGGCTATACGCTGGCCGACCGCACCTCGCGTCACGAGGAGGCTCTGGATTATATTGCCCGGGCGCTGGAGCAGCAGCCCGATAACCCGGCTATTATCGACAGCATGGGTTGGGTGAAGTACCGTCTGGGCGATTACGAGGCCGCCGAGCGGTATCTGCGGCGCGCCCACGAAATGGTGGATGACCCGGAAATTGCTGCGCATCTGGGTGAGGTGTTGTGGGTGACCGGGCGCGAGGAAGAGGCCAGCCGGATCTGGCGTCAGGCCATGGAGAATTTTCCGGACAGTGATGTACTCAGAGATACCGTACAGCGGTTGAAGGATTAGGGCGGTATGCGTTGTTTACTGAAGTCGGGGCGTTTTATTTCAGTGACGCTGGTGGTGGTGCTGGCCGGTTGCGCGACCCTGCGGGATGAGCCTCCTCCCGCCGTGGATCCCGAGCCGGGGACCGAAGCCCCGGCGGTTGAGCCGGAGCCCACGCCGGAGGATCTGTGGGAAGTGCGCCAGGCGCGCCTGGCGTGCATGGATCGCTGGCAGCTTGAAGGGCGCATGGCGCTGGCCACCGATGATGATGGCTGGAATGCCAACTTGCGCTGGGAGCAGGATAATCAGCGATTTCGTATGCGCCTGAGTGGTCCTTTTGGTTCGGGCGCATTTCGCCTGGCGGGTGATGAAGGCCGCTTTCGTATAGAACATGGTGGAGAAACCCGCTTCTACCTGAGCTCGCCCGAGGATGTGCTGGAGCGCGAACTGGGCGCCTCTATTCCCGTGTCGGGCTTGCGTTACTGGGTGCTGGGCGGGCTGCAACCACAGCGTGAGGCCGATTACGAACTGGATAGCGAGGGCCGGTTGACGCGGCTGGAGCAGTCCGGCTGGTCTATTCGCTATCGCAGTTACCGTGACTACAACGGCGAACAATTGCCCCGTCATGTCACTGCCGAACGTCCCGGTATACGCGTGCGTCTGGTGGCCGATGAATGGATCCTGGATGAAACCCAAGATTGTCCTGCCTGAAGCCAGTGTGGCGCCTGGCGCGGCCTGGCCGGCGCCGGCCAAGCTGAACCTGTTTCTGCACATCACGGGGCGTCGCGATGACGGCTACCATGAACTGCAGACCTTGTATCAATTCATTGATGCGGGCGATACGCTGGATATCAGGGTGCGCGATGACGGGCGTATCGTGCGTAGACGCGGTGCGCCTGGTGTGGCCATGACGGATGATCTGATGGTGCGCGCGGCCATGCGTCTGCAGCAGTTCAGCGGTACTCGACTGGGCGCAGAACTTTGGTTGCACAAGCGTTTGCCGGCCGGGGCCGGTATTGGTGGAGGCAGTTCGGACGCCGCGACCACACTGGTCGCGCTTAACCATCTTTGGGGGACAGGTCTGAACAGTGATGCACTGGCGCAACTTGCCTTGTCACTGGGTGCTGATGTGCCGGTATTCGTGAAAGGGCAGGCGGCCTGGGCGGAAGGTCTGGGCGAGCGTCTGCAGACGGTTGATGCCGAACAGGTCTGGTATGTGCTGGTACTGCCTCCGTGTGAAGTTTCCACTGCGGTTGCTTTCGCCGAAGCTGAATTGACACGAAATACCCCGCCAATCACAATATCGGACTTCTTTTCCGGTCAGGGGCGCAATGACTTCGAGCCCGTGGTAAGACGGCGTTACATTGAAGTCGAACAGGCCTTTGAGTGGCTGGAACAGTTTGGTCAGGTGCGGCTCAGTGGCAGCGGTGGCGCCTGTTTTGTGGCCTGCCGCGATGCTGACAGCGCGCGCCATGCCAGCCGTGCACTGCCACTGGAAATGCGCGATGCAGGTTTCATGGCCTGGGCCGTACAGGGACTGAATCGCTCGCCCTTGTTGCAGCGGCTGGAACTGGCCCGGCAGGCCTGACTTCGCGATAATGAAGCACAGATTATTTGGGGTGTAGCCAAGCGGTAAGGCACGGGGTTTTGATCCCCGCATGCGCAGGTTCGAATCCTGCCACCCCAGCCAGTTATAATCGAAACCACCACGCGGTAATGCGGCCAGCGTGGTGAAT
>SLRW01000119.1 GCA_007130745.1 Gammaproteobacteria bacterium | reverse complement strand
CCGTTGCTGGGGTATCTGGATGAGCTGTTGCGCTGGAACCGGGCGTATAACCTGACTGCGGTGCGCGATCGCGAAGCGGCGATCAGCCGGCATCTGCTCGACAGCCTGAGCGTGTGGTCGTTACTGGAGCCGGGGGATGTGGTTGATGTGGGTACAGGGCCGGGATTACCCGGGATTCCCCTGGCGCTGGCCCTGCCCGAGCGGCATTTTGTTTTAGTTGACAGTAGTATCAAGAAAATTCGTTTTGTGCGCCATGCCGCCCTGCAGCTGGGTTTGGCCAATGTCGAGGCGGTGCATGCCCGGGTGCAGGACTACCGGCCGGAGAACAGCTTTGGTAACGTGGTCAGCCGGGCGTTTGCCGACACGGCGCAGTTCTGGCAAGTGGCCGGGCATTTGCGCCGCCCGGATGGCCGTCTGTTGGCTATGAAGGGGCAATATCCGACGCATGAACTCGCCTGCCTGCCGCCCGCGGCCGGGCTGGTGGAAGTTCACCGGCTTGAGGTGCCGGGCACAGACGCCCAACGGCATGTTGTGGTGATCGGGCCGGATGGCAACACAAGCGCATAACCAACGGTAAGGACACAATGGGCAAGATCATCGCCGTCGCCAACCAGAAAGGCGGCGTGGGCAAAACCACTACCAGCGTTAATCTGGCTGCCTCACTGGCGGCGACGCGGGCGCGTGTGCTGCTGGTGGATATGGACCCGCAGGGCAATGCCACCATGGGTTCCGGCGTCAACAAGCACGAGGTCGAGGCCAGTGGCTGCGAGGTGCTGCTGGGTGAGCAGCCGATTCGCGAAGTCATGGTGCCCTCGCCGGAAGGCGGCTACATGGTGTTGCCCGGCAACGGGGATCTTACTGCCGCCGAAGTGTCGCTGATGGGCATGGATGATCGTCAGCGCCGCCTGGCCGACGCCCTGGGCGAGGTACGCGGGGAATTCGACTACATCATTATTGATTGTCCGCCCGCGCTGAACATGCTCACGGTCAATGCACTGGCGGCGGCGGATGGCGTGCTGATCCCCATGCAGTGCGAGTATTACGCCCTGGAAGGGTTGTCGGCCTTGCTCAATACCATTGAGCGCGTACGCGAAAGCGTGAATCCGGAGCTGGCGATCGAGGGGCTGTTGCGGACCATGTTCGATCCGCGCAACAAGCTTTCCGGCGAGGTGTCGGCGCAATTGACCGAGCATTTTGGTGACAAGGTCTACCGCACCGTGATACCGCGTAATGTCCGGCTGGCCGAGGCGCCGAGTTACGGCCTGCCGGTAATGAAACACGACCGCGGCTCCAGGGGCGCGCTGGCGCATCTGGCGCTGGCGGGCGAGATACTGCGCCGCGACGGGCGCCCGACAACGAATTTGCCACGCTCGGCCTGAGCAGGAGCTGCACAACCATGGCAACAAAAAAACGCGGTCTGGGGCGCGGCCTGGATGCCCTGCTGGCCGATTCGCCCGGCGCCGGCAAGAACAAGGCATCCGCGATAGACCCCGACCAACTGGCGCGGCTGCCGGTGGACCGTATCCGCCGCGGGCGCTGGCAGCCCCGGACGCATTTTGACGAGGCCGCGCTGAGCGAACTGGCTGATTCCATCCGCGCCCAGGGCATGGTGCAGCCGGTGGTGGTGCGCGCCACCGACGACGGTCACTATGAACTGATTGCCGGTGAACGCCGCTGGCGCGCGGCGCAATTGGCCGAGCTGCACGAAATCCCGGCGGTGGTGCGCGATGTGGCCGACGAGGCGGCCATGGCCATGGCGCTGATCGAGAATATCCAGCGCCAGGATCTTAACCCGCTGGAAGAAGCCGGCGCCCTGCAGCGGCTGAGGTCTGAGTATGGTCTGACGCATGAGCAGGTGGCCGCTGCGGTGGGGCGCTCCCGTGCCGCGGTGAGTAACCTGATGCGGCTGACCGAGCTGGACGATGAGGTCAAGACGCTGATTGTCGAGGGGGCGCTGGAAATGGGCCATGCCCGGGCGCTGCTGGGGCTGGCTTCCGGCGATCAGGCCACGGCGGCCCGCCGGGTGGTTTCGCGCAAGCTCACGGTGCGCCAGACCGAAGCGCTGGTGCGCGAATGGGGAAGTGAAAAAGCCGGCAGTGGCAAGCCCGGTTCTGCCGGTGGCGCTGATCCGGATGTGCAGCGTCTGGAGCAGGAGCTGGCGGAGCATCTGGGCGCAAAAGTGGCGCTGAAGGACCGTAAGGGCAAGGGTCAGCTGGTGATCAGCTATCACTCGCTGGATGAGCTCGAGGGGATACTCGAGCGCCTGAAAAAATAACCGCAAATAAAGATTTTTTGTCGCGATTTTGCGGGGCAAATGGCATTTACGATACCGCGCGCCGCTGGTGCCGGGCGTCAGCGTTGACCGCCAACCCGCAAGAATTTATACTGCGCGCCGCTTTGCCACCTTCTGTTCACCCGCGCGAGCTGGCGTTCGCAAACGTGACGAGGGGGCATCCGGCGCCACCAGCCCGGAGTACGGGGACGGTTTCAGGGGTGACATGACGCTCAGATGGTTGGTCTCGCGGATTGCGCTGGGCCAGATTGCGGTCTCCCTGATCTGTGTGTTGTTGTGGCTGGGTCTGGCCGGCGCTGATGCGGCCCAGGCTGCGCTCGCCGGAGCGGGCGTGGCGATTGCACCCTGGCTGGTGATGGCCGCGGGTCTGTTGACACGCGGGCCCGGTGCGACACCGGGCAGCATGCTCAGCGCGTTTTATCTGGGGGGTGCGCTCAAGTTTTTTCTGACCGCGGTGTTGTTTGCGGTTGCGCTGGCGTTCTACAGGGACCAGTTCACGCCACTGATCGGTACGTTTATCGCGGTGCTGGCCGTTCACTGGTTTGCATTGCCCATATTGTCCAGGGGTCTGTAGGCAGAAAATGAGTGCCAACTCGGAAAACCCGGTCACCGGTTATATTGATCACCACCTCACCAATTTTGAGGTGGGTGAGGGTTTCTGGGCGCTGCATGTTGACACCCTGTTCACCTCTTTTGTGCTGGGCATCCTGTTTGCCGGCACCTTCTGGCTGGCTGCACGCAAGGCTACCGCCGAGGTACCCGGGCCCTGGCAGAATTTCGTCGAGATGGTGCTGGAATTCGTTGACGGACTGGTCAAGGAGTCTTTCCACGCCAAAAGTGATCTGGTCGCCCCGCTGGCGCTGACCATTTTCATCTGGGTCTTTTTGATGAACTTCATGGACCTGGTGCCCATCGACTGGCTGCCGACGCTGGCCTATGCGCTCGGCTTTGATTATTTCAAGGTGGTGCCGCCGACCAACATGAACACCACCTTCGGCCTGTCTCTTGGTGTGCTGCTGCTGATTATCTATTACAGCCTGCGCTTCAAGGGTGGCCTGGGCTATCTGAAAGAGCTGTTTGGCCATCCCTTTGGCCTGTGGTTCTTCCCGTTCAACTTTGCGCTGAACATTATCGAAACCCTGGCCAAGCCGATCTCGCTGTCGCTGCGACTGTTCGGCAACCTTTACGCGGCGGAGCTGATCTTTGTGCTGCTCGCCACCATGACACTTGGCGTGACCGCGCCCGAGCTGTTCAGCAGCGCGGGTAATATCGCCATGTTTGTTGGCCAGGTATTCCTGACCACCCTGTGGGCCCTGTTCCACATTCTGGTGGTGCCCTTGCAGGCATTCATCTTCATGATTCTGACGATCATCTATCTCAGTATGGCGTCGGAAACCGACCACTAACCCGAGCACTAACGACCCTTAAGTCCAGGAGGAACCATGGAACTTGCAGCCCTCATTGCTAGCGTACAGAGTGCGACGGCCCTGACCGTGGCCATCATCATTGCCGCCGGTGCGCTTGGCACCGCCATTGG
>SLRW01000015.1 GCA_007130745.1 Gammaproteobacteria bacterium | reverse complement strand
CTTCATGCGCTTCATGCGCTTCATGCACTTCATGCACTTCATGTCAGTGCTTTTCGTTGTCAGTTCGCTTCCATGAGGGCTTTGGTGGTGTCGAGCATGCGGTTGGAGAAGCCCCACTCGTTGTCATACCAGGCGCAGACCTTGACCAGCGTGCCATCAATCACCTTGGTCAGGGTGGCGTCAAAGGTAGAGGACGCCGGGTTGTGATTAAAGTCCACCGACACCAGCGGGCCATCGTTGTAGTCCAGCACGCCCTTGAGCTCGCCCTGTGAGGCTTCGCGCAGGATGCTGTTAACTTCATCCACACTGGTTTCGCGACCGGCGGTAAAAGTTAGATCCACCATGGAGACATTGATGGTCGGTACACGCACGGCGAAACCATCCAGCTTGCCGTTGAGTTCCGGCATCACCAGACCCACTGCTGCGGCCGCGCCGGTCTTGGTGGGGATCATCGACATGGTGGCCGAACGGGCGCGGCGCAGGTCGGAATGATAGACATCCGTCAGCACCTGGTCGTTGGTATAGGCGTGAATGGTATTCATCAGCCCGTTGACCAGCCCCACCTTGTCGTGCAGTGGCTTGACCAGCGGCGCCAGACAGTTGGTGGTACAGGAGGCATTGGAGATGATGTCATCGGAGGCCTTCAGCGTGTTGTGATTGACTCCGTAGACGATGGTGGGCAGATCCTTGCCCGCCGGGGCCGAGATCACTACTTTTTTCGCACCACCCTTGAGATGGGCGGCAGCCTTGTCCTTGCTGGCAAACAGGCCGGTGCATTCCAGCACCACATCCACCCCCAGCTCACCCCAGGGCAACTTCGTCGGATCACGCTCGGCCAGCACCTTGATGGCATCGCCGTTCACCACCAGGGCATCACCCTCCACCTTGACCTCACCGGGGAAACGCCCGTGCGCGGTATCAAAGCGGGTCAGGTGAGCATTGGTTTCGGCGTCGCCCAGATCGTTGATGGCCACGATGCGAAACTCGCCGTTGCGGTCCGATTCATATAGCGCCCGCAGTATGTTGCGCCCAATACGTCCGTAACCGTTGATTGCGATATTGATGGCCATGATTTGCGATCTCCTGCTTGCGTGATGTCATGCCCGTCATGCCAGGGGCATATTCTTTAACCTGATTGCTCTTTCGTTTAATCCAGTAAATCTTCTACCTCGGCCACCACCCTCTCAGGGGTGAAACCGAATTGCTCAAACAGTGCCTCCGCCGGCGCCGAGGCACCAAAACGGTCCAGCCCTATAATCCGGCCCTGCGTACCCACATAACGATGCCAGAATTCACTGACGCCGGCTTCCACTGCCACCCGGGCCGCCACCTGCGGCGGCAGGACACTGTCGCGCCAGGCGGCGTCCTGCTCATCAAACACGCGGGTACAGGGCATGGAAACAACCCGTACGCGCCGTCCGGCAGCTTCCAGCTGACTGGCGGCATCCATAGCCAGCGCCACTTCCGAGCCGGTGGCCATGATCACCGCCTGTGGCGTCCCGACGCAATCACGCAGCACATAGCCGCCACGACGAATACCCTCAATAGCGTCGCCCGCGCGCGACTGATGCGGCAAGCCCTGGCGCGAGAACACCAGCACGCTTGGGCCGTCCCGCCGTTCCACCGCCGCCTGCCAGCTCACCATGGACTCCACCGCGTCACACGGGCGCCACACATGCAGATTCGGAATCAGGCGCAAACTGGCCAGGTGTTCCACCGGCTGGTGCGTGGGTCCGTCTTCGCCCAGGCCGATGGAATCATGCGTATAGACGAAAATACTGCCCACACCCATCAGCGCCGACATGCGCACGGCATTGCGGGCATAGTCTGAAAACACCAGGAATGTGGCGCCATAGGGAATGAAACCACCATGCAGGGCCATGCCATTGACGATGGCGCTCATGGCAAACTCACGCACGCCAAAGAAAATATAGTTGGCATCGGCCTCCTGGGATGCCAGTGGCCTCGCCCCCGACCACAGCGTGCCATTAGAGCCGGCGAGGTCAGCCGACCCGCCCACCAGCTCGGGCAACAACGGGCCGAAAGTATCCAGCGCCTTTTGCGAGGCCTTGCGCGTCGCCACCTTTGCTGCCGCCGCGTCGGTCTCCTGAATTAACTGGCGCGCCGTCTTGGCCCACTCGGCCGGCAGCTCGCCACGCATGCGACGCTCAATCTCGGCGGCGGGCTCGGGATGAGCCTGGCGGTAGGCGGCAAACAACTCATCCCATTCGCTCTGACGGTGACTTCCCTGCTCGCGGGCGTCCCAGTCCGCGCGGATATTATCCGGGATCTCGAAAGGCGGATGCGGCCACCCCAGCGTCTCGCGGGCTGCGGCCACTTCCTCTTCGCCCAGAGCGGCGCCGTGAACGGCCTCGGTGCCCTGCTTGTTAGGCGCGCCGAGACCAATCACGGTACGGCAACAAATCAGCGTAGGTCGCTCCGCCTGGTCGGTCGCCTGCTCAATAGCGGCGCGTACCGCCTCGGGATCATGCCCGTCGACATCTTCAATCACATGCCAGCCATAGGCCCGGAAACGCGCCGGCGTGTTATCGGTAAACCAGCCCGATACCTCACCATCAATGGAAATACCGTTGTCATCCCAGAATGCCACCAGCTTGCCCAACCCAAGCGTACCCGCCAGCGAACAGACCTCATGCGAAATACCCTCCATCAGGCAACCATCACCGAGAAACACCCAGGTGCGGTGATCAATAACATCGAAATCCGGTCGGTTATAACGCGCGGCCAGAATTTTCTCGGCTATAGCCATACCCACGGCGTTGGCCAGCCCCTGACCCAGAGGGCCGGTGGTGGTTTCCACACCCGGGGTATCGCCATATTCAGGGTGGCCCGGGGTCATGGAATGCAACTGACGGAAATTGCGCAACTCGTCCAGTGGCACATCGTAGCCACTGAGGTGCAGCAGGGAATAAAGCAGCATGGAACCGTGACCGTTGGAGACCACAAAGCGATCACGGTTAAACCACTGCGGATTCGCCGGATTGTGCGCGAGAAAATCATTCCACAGGACTTCGGCAATATCCGCCATCCCCATGGGCATCCCCGGGTGGCCCGAGTTGGCGGCCTCGACCGCATCCATACTGAGGGCGCGAACGGCGTTGGCAAGCTCCTGACGGGAAGGCATTGTTTCCGGCTCTCCGGGGTTGAGCGGCACACCGGGGCACCGCGATATCTGTCACTGTACTGAACTGACTCGGGATCACCGGGCCGCATGACCCGGTGCTGTTTCCGGGAGGGCGGATTTTCGCCTTTTTGGCGCCTTGCGGCAACCCGCTACCGGACAGCCCATGCAAATACATTCGCTTTCTAAGCCGCGCCTTGATGCTGAGCCTTAAGGAAACGCTGATTAATTCCTCGCGCCTCAGGCTTTGCCAGAAAGCCAGCATTAAGGCGCAACCTTGAAAGCGTATCGGGAATACGGTGAAAAGGCGCAACGCCGAGACTGGCTTTCCGGCAAAGCCCCGAAGGGCGGGTTCTGTCGCGCTCATCTGCGGCGTTGCCGTGCCTGGAAAGGGCAACCAACCTTCCCTGCGCACGGCACCTTGCAGCTGCACGCGACAGGGCCCGCTGAGACATGACGAATTAATCAGCGTTCCTTAAACTTGATAAAAGCGCTATCCGCCGATTAAAGTGTCTGGTTCCGCGCCGCGCATTGCAGCAGAGGGACCCGCTCCCCGCGGCCGCCGGCGCGCCGGTTTTCGGGCATACCAAAGCGGGACTGTCGCGAATACACAAAAACACTTACAGGAAGTTTCAGATCATGGCGAAAACCTCGCTCTTTACTTCGGAGTCGGTCTCCGAAGGTCATCCGGACAAAATG
>SLRW01000006.1 GCA_007130745.1 Gammaproteobacteria bacterium | reverse complement strand
TGCCGGTGGATCCGGTTGACGGCTATCAGGATCCCTGGCCAGACGATCGGCCGCTGTATGAAATCACCTCCGCCAATCTGGCATCCCACCAGTCGTATCTCACCCCGGGCCAGCGGGCCATGCTGGACAGGCACCCGGAGCAATTTCGCATGCCGGTGTACCCCACTCGCCGCAGCGCCGGATTTGCCCCGGAGGTGACAGCGGCTGTGGCGAGTAACGCCCGTACGGCCCGACTGGAAGGGCCTGATGCACTGCGTGAAGCGCATACAGGGCCGGCTTTTCCGGCACCTGAAAATGGACTGCAGGTGATCTGGAATCACAAAACCCGTTATCGGGGGAGCGGGCATATCCGGTATGCGAATATTGCGATTGGCAATGTCCTGCCTGCTTTTCTCGATCAGCGGCTGGATGAGGGCAGCTATTATGGGGTGGGCCGGGTACGCGAAGAGGTGGCATATCCCTACAGCAACGGTGCCGGGTTGAAGACCAACCGACTGCGGATGACGCGGCGCGAAGTGCTATCCGGTGGTGCCCGTAACGGGACACTGATGCTGGTCCATCAGAGTATCGACCCGGATAAGGATGTCGGAGGGGTATGGATCTACCAGCCGGGGCAACGTCGTGTCAGGCGACTGCCCGAGATGGGGCATGACAACGCCGCCCTGACGGAAGGTTTGTCCCTGCGCGACCAGCAGGACATGTTCAGCGGCCCGGTGGGTGGCCATGAATGGGAATTGTTGGGAAAACGCGAAGTCTATGCTCCCTATAACGCCTATCGCCTGGAATCAAAACAACTCACCCCTGCGGATATCATGGGACGCTATGCGCTCAATCCAGAGCATCTGCGCTATGAACGTCGCCGGGTGTGGGTGGTGGAATCGCGGCCGCTTCAGGGCAGCGGCCATCCTTTTGGTCGCCGAACCTTCTATCTGGACGAAGACAGCTGGCATATTGTGCTGGTGGATGTTCATGATCGCGAGGGCAGATTGATCCAGTTGCAGGAGGCGCATTTGTTCCACGCCCCGGATGTCTTGATTACGTTGCCCACGGTGCAGGTGATCTACGATTTGCGCCGCCGTCAGTATGTGGTCCACGGGCTGGACAATAACGAACCCGTGGTGCGTCTTGATCAGCCCGTCAGGGCGGCGGCGCTTGGTCCCGGTGGCCTGAGGCAGTTGGGACGACGCTAGAAAGACACTCGCGATTCCCCGTTAAAGTATTGCTTTCATATGATGTCAGAGACACAGCCGCATGCCTGGTGCCGTCGCTGTGTATGACAGCGACAGGAGGGACGCATGAGCCTGTTAATGACGCTGGTTGAGCAGGAGCTGGTGCCCGATGCGATGGTGCGCGCGGGGATTCGCCGGCTTTTGGCCGCACGTCTGCGTGAGGAGTCGGCAGGGGGTGTGGAGGCCAGCAGCGAACGCCTGGCCCGGCGTATAGCACAATGGCGCCAGGGGCCGATCGCGGAAGCGGCTGATGCCGCCAATGCCCAGCACTATGAGCTGCCGGCGGCTTTTTTCGAGCGGGTACTCGGCCCTCGACTGAAATACAGCAGTGCGCTGTGGCCTGAGCCGGATACCGACCTGGCCACTGCCGAAGAGACCATGTTGGCGTTGACCTGTGAGCGCGCTGCACTGGAGGACGGACAGCGCATACTGGAGCTGGGTTGCGGCTGGGGGTCGCTCAGTCTGTATATGGCCGAGCATTATCCCGGCGCGCAGATTACGGCTGTGTCCAATTCAGCCACCCAGCGGGCTTTTATTGAACACCGCCGAGACGGTCTGGGACTCAAAAACCTGCATGTGATCACTGCCAATATTAATGAATTTTCTCCCGAGGGGCAGTTTGACCGCGTGGTTTCGGTGGAGATGTTCGAGCATGTACGCAACCATGAGCTGCTGATGCAGCGCATTGCCGACTGGCTGGTGCCGGGCGGGCAACTGTTCGTGCATATTTTTGTTCACCGCTATCTGGCTTATCCTTTTGAGACCGAAGGCGAGGACAACTGGATGGGTCGCTATTTTTTTACCGGCGGGATCATGCCTTCCCGTGACTTGTTGCTGCATTACCAGCGGGATCTGGTGCTGGCGCGGCACTGGGAAGTCAATGGCCGGCATTATGCGCGCACGCTGCTGGCCTGGCTGGCGCGCATGGATGCTGATCCGTCCGCGCTCATGCCGGCGCTGCAGATGGTGTACGGTAAGAAAGATGCCCGGCGCTGGTTGCAGCGCTGGCGATTGTTCATGCTGGCCTGCGCCGAACTATTTGCCTTTAACGGCGGTAACGAATGGTATGTGGCGCATTACCGCTTTTGCCGCCGCGAGGATGCTCCCGCGTGATTGATCATTTGTGGATGGCGACGCTTGCCGGACTGGGCTTGAGTCTGTTGTTGATGACGCTGGTGTGGCTGGGCAGTCTGTGGTGGCGTGACGCCAGCCTGGTAGACCGTTTCTGGGGCTTCGGTTTTGTGCTGGTGGCGGCTTTCTGGTGGCTAACCGGGCCGCGCCCGGAGGCGGGCTGGCTGGCGCTCTTGCTGGTGAGCTTGTGGGGGTTGCGCCTGTCCCTGTGGCTCACCTGGCGCAACTGGGGCCAGGGCGAGGATGCCCGTTACCGGGCCATGCGCGAGCACCACGGCAAGGCCTTTGCCTGGCGCAGCCTGGCCACCGTCTTCGGCTTGCAGGGGCTGATCCTGTGGCTGGTGGCCTGGCCGTTGCTGGTGGCGACCCGTGAGCTAGAGACGGGGATGTTATGGAGTGCACCGGCGATGGTCGGGCTGGCGCTGTTTGCCACGGGTCTGTTTTTCGAGGCGACGGGCGACTGGCAACTGGCGCGTTTCAAGTCTGACCCGGCCAATCGCGGCCGCGTCATGGACCAGGGACTCTGGCGCTACACCCGCCACCCCAACTATTTCGGCGATATGCTGGTGTGGTGGGGGCTGTTCGGTCTGGCTGCCGCCGCAGGGGCCTGGTGGACGGTGATTGCCCCGCTGTTGATGAGTTTCCTGCTGGCCCGGGTCTCGGGTGTTACCTTGCTGGAGCGCCATCTGCAGGAGACCCGCCCCGACTACCGTGAGTATGTGGCCCGCACCAGTGCCCTGATCCCCTGGCCGCCCCGGCGCCCGGGGAGTGACTGAGGTCGTGCTCCGCACCGGTTCTCGGCCGGGATGTTTTCCGATAGGATGAGCGTTTGTTATGCCCCTGCCGGGGCGCCCGCCTGTTGCGGATGGATGACGCATGCTGGAATACCCTGACATCGACCCGGTGGCGATTTCGCTGGGTCCGCTGGATGTGCACTGGTACGGCCTGATGTACCTGCTGGGCTTTGCCGTGGCCTGGGCGCTGGGTATTTATCGCGCCCGTCAGCCGCACACGGTATTTAACGAAAAGCAGGTCGGGGATCTGATCTTTTTCGGCATTATCGGCCTGATCGTGGGCGCGCGGGTGGGCTATATCCTGTTCTATGATTTTGCCTCGGTGATGGCCAACCCGCTGAGCCTGTTTGCCGTCTGGCAGGGCGGCATGTCTTTCCACGGTGGCCTGATCGGCTGCATTATTGCGGTCTGGTATATTTCACAACGTGACAATGTGCCCTTCTGGGCGGTGGGTGATTTTGTTGCCCCGCTGGCGGTGCTGGGTATTGGCTTCGGCCGCATCGGCAACTTCATCAACGGCGAACTCTGGGGCCGGGTAACCGAGGTTCCCTGGGGTATGGTCTTCCCGGGCGCCGGGCCGGATCCGCGGCATCCCTCGCAGCTTTACGAGGCCTTCCTGGAAGGGCTGGTGTTGTTTGCAATCCTGTGGCTGTTCTCGCGCCGGCCGCGACCGATCATGTCGGTATCGGGGCTGTTTTTGTTTTTCTACGGGCTATTCCGTTTCTCGGTGGAATTTGTGCGCGAGCCGGATGCGCACCTGGGCTTTGTGGCTTTCGGCTGGATGAGCATGGGCCAGGTGCTCACACTGCCATTGATGATTGCCGGGGCGATTCTGCTTTACCTGGCATGGCGCAATCCGGTCTACCCGGAGCCGGCCCGCGAGGAGGGAGAATCATGAAGCAGTATCTGGATCTCATGCGCCATGTGTGTGACCACGGGGTGCGCAAGGATGATCGCACCGGCACGGGCACCCTGAGCGTGTTCGGTTACCAGATGCGCTTTGACCTGGCCGAGGGCTTCCCGGCAGTGACCACCAAGAAGCTGCACTTCAAATCCATTATCCACGAACTGTTGTGGTTTCTGCAGGGCGATACCAACGTGGCCTATCTGCAGGAAAACGGCGTACGTATCTGGAACGAGTGGGCGGATGAGCACGGTGAGCTGGGGCCGGTCTATGGCCGTCAGTGGCGTTCCTGGCCCACGCCGGATGGCGGCCGTGTTGACCAGCTGGCTGAAGTCGTGGACGAGATTCGCAACAATCCTGATTCGCGCCGACTGGTGATCAGCGCCTGGAATGTGGCTGAACTGCCGCAGATGGCGCTGGCGCCGTGTCATACCCTGTTCCAGTTTTATGTGGCCGAGGGCCGTTTGTCCTGCCAGCTGTATCAGCGCAGCGCGGATATTTTTCTGGGTGTACCCTTTAATATTGCGTCTTATGCGCTGCTGACCCTGATGGTAGCTCAGGTGTGTGACTTGCAGCCGGGCGATTTCGTGCATACCTTTGGTGATGCGCACTTGTACCTGAATCATCTGGAGCAGGTCGACGAGCAGCTCTCACGCACGCCTTTTGCGCTGCCGCGTATGCGCATTAATCCCGAAGTGCGTGACCTGTTCGGCTTTCGTTACGAGGATTTCGAGCTCGAGGGTTACCAGTGTCATTCGGCGATCCCGGCGCCGGTGGCGGTTTGAACTATTAGTCCGGGGAGTGACTTATGCAGATTTCACTTGTAGTGGCCATGGATCGCCAGCGTGCCATCGGGCAGGACAACCAGTTGCCCTGGCATTTGCCGGCTGACCGCGCCTGGTTTCGCGAGGTGACCAATGGTTATCCCATGGTCATGGGCCGGCGTACACATGAAACCATTGGTCGCGCCCTGCCGGAACGCCTGAATATCGTTATGACCCACAACAAGGACTACCAGGCCGCCCCGGGCTGTGTAGTGGTACATGATGTGGAAGCTGCCATTCACGCTGCCGGCGATGCCGAGGCGCTGATGGTGCTGGGTGGCGCCCCGGTCTATGAGGCTTTTCTGCCACGCGCCGACCGGATTTATCTCACTGAAGTACATGGCGAATTCAAAGCGGCCGATACCTTCTTTCCGCCGATGGACTACTCGCGCTGGGAAGAAATCCGCCGCATCGAACATCCGGTGGATGAAGAAAACGCCCACTCCATGAGCTTCGTCGTACTACAGCGCCGCGAACCACCCCGCGTCAGCGAAGTGTAACCCGCGCTTCGCGCGGGCTAGTCTATTCTGAACCGCAGCCCCAGGCCGAGGAAGTTGGAGCCACCTTTGATGTCGGAGAATGTGCGCATTACGCCGGAGCGGTGGTGCAGACGACTAAACAGGCTCCAGTCCGAATCGCCCGGCGGGCTGAACTCCAGTTCCACGAGGGTGTAGTTGAGCAGCCTGGCGGATTCGCCATCCTCGGGGTCTCCCCGCGGTTCCAGTGGCGGTTCCTCAAAAGCCCAGGACAGGCCATTGCCGACGGCCACCCGTGTATCCAGCACATCATCCCAGGGGAATTTCATCTGGCGGGCCACCAGCACGGCATTGCTTTCCCAGTGATTCTGCATGCCGGTGTGGTAGACCAGCTGCGCTTCGGCCTCCCATCGCAGCCAGCCGCTGTGCCCCAGCACCACGCTGCGGGTCAGGGCCGCAAGATAGGAAGACTGCAGCTCGGGGCGATCGCCCCGGAGAATATCCAGCATCCGTTCAGGTGAGTTCTGTGCGAAATAAACAGCCATGTACTGCCCGTTGCCCGAAGATTCCCGTGCCTGGCCGGGCGAACTTAACAGGGTGGCTGTGGTACAAGACAGCAGCACACCCGTGGCAATGGCTCTCCACATCATTGTGGTCATGTTCATCTGACTACAAGGATGTTCTCTGGTTCAGCAGGCCTTGCCGGGGGGTTAATTATTCGGCTTGCGTTTGGCCTCGCAGGGCAGCTGCGTCAGGCGCGGTGGCCCGTCTTCATGCAGTGATTCCAGTGCCAGCGCGGTGAGCGCGCCGCCCCACATGCAGCCGGTATCCAGGGGATGAATGCGCGGGTGCTCCACGGCCCCCAGTGTGGACCAGTGACCGAAGAGAATATGCGGCGACTGTTCGTAATTCCGGCGCAGCTCGAACCAGGGCAGCAGCCCCGGGGGCTGGCTGCCGGGCGGGCCCTTGGCGTCCATGTCCAGTCGCCCGTCGGTATGGCAATAGCGCATGCGGGTGAAGGCGTTGGTGATGTAGCGCAGCCGCTCAATGCCTGTCAGCGCAGGGTCCCAGTGATCAGGCTGGTCGCCATACATGTGTTCGAGGAAATCCCGGTAATCCGGGCCGCGCAGGGTTTGTTCCAGCTCTAGTGCGCAGGCTTGTGCGGTGGCTGCGTCCCATTGCGGTGAAAGACCGGCGTGGGTCATCAGGGCGTTGTGTTCCTCGCTGAAGGCCAGCACAGGCCGATAACGCAGCCATTCCACCAACGCCCAGCGATCAGGTGCCTGAAGTACCGGTTCCAGAGTGGGGTTGCTGCGCCGTCCGGCATAGGCGGCCGCCAGCAGGTGCAGATCATGGTTGCCCAGCACACTGACGGCGTTATCGCCCAGGTCGCGCACAAAGCGCAGTACCTGCAAGGATTGCGGCCCGCGATTGACCAGGTCACCGACCAGCCACAACTGGTCACGGTCGGCATTGAAACGAATCATTTGCAGCAGGGCGCGCAGTTCGTCGTAGCAGCCCTGGATGTCGCCAATGGCATAGCAGGCCATGCTTTGACTCCGTTGTCGGGGTTGGCCGGCAGGCGCGCGCCGAGTATAGCATCCGGCGCCTGCCTGGCCGGTCAGGATGCGGGTGTCGACAATGCCCGGGCAATCGCAGCGAAATCTGACGGCGACAGCATTTGCGGGCGCAGTCCGGGGTCAATTCCCAGCTCCTCGAGGGTTTCGGCAGGCACTTGTTTGCCCAGCGCATTGCGCAGGGTCTTGCGGCGCTGGGTAAAGGCGCGAGTGACCAGGTCACGAAACACGCCCGGATCACCGACCTCGAAGGGCGGTGTGGCATGCGGGATCAGACGCACCAGAGAGGAGGTTACCTGTGGTGCCGGAGTAAAGGCGCCCGGGGCGATATCGAATAGCGCTTGTACACGACAGCGCCAGGCCAGCATTACCGATAACCGGCCATAGTCCTTACCGCCGGCCGCGGCCGCCATGCGCTGTACGACTTCCTTTTGCAGCATGAAATGCATGTCATCAATGGCGCCAGCCTGTGTCAGTACATGGAACAGCAGCGGGGTGGAAATATTGTAGGGCAGATTGCCCACCAGCCTCAGAGCCGCGCCGCGCTCGGCCGACAGTGCAGTGAAATCAAACTTCAGGGCATCAGCTTCGTGGACGCACAGGCGCCCGGATGGATAAGCCGCACGCAAGCCGGCGACCAGATCACGGTCGATCTCGATGACATCCAGGTGGACTAACTGTTCCAGCAGGGGGGCAGTCAGCGCCCCCCGGCCCGGGCCGATCTCCACCAGTGTCTGCCCGGTGGTCGGGCGGATGCACTCCACAATGCGGCGAATGACGCCGGCGTCATGCAGGAAGTTCTGGCCGAAGCGCTTGCGCGGACGGTGTGTGGACATGCCCGGGGCTGATCAGGCCTGCTGCTGGCGACGGCAAAGCTCGATCGCTTCGCGCACTGCCGCCTCCATGCTGCCTGCATGGGCGCGACCGGTACCGGCCAGATCCAGCGCGGTGCCGTGATCCACCGAGGTGCGGATGATGGGCAGGCCCAGGGTGACATTGACGGCCTAGCCGAAGCCCATGTGCTTGAGTACCGGCAGCCCCTGATCGTGGTACATGGCGAGCACGGCGTCTGCTTCGGTGAGCTTGTCGGGGGTAAACAGACTGTCGGCGGGCAGCGGCCCGACGAGCTCCATGCCGGATTCGCGCAATACCTGCAGGGTCGGTTCGATAACCAGCTGTTCCTCGTTGCCGATGTGGCCGCCTTCGCCGGCATGGGGATTCAGTCCGCAGACAAAAATGCATGGCTGGGCCAGACCCATGCGATGCACCAGATGGTGATGCAGGACGCGCAGGGTGTGCCCAAGTTTTGCCGGGGTAATCGCTGCCGCTACTTCGCGCAGCGGAATGTGGATAGTAACCAGGGCTACGCGCAGGCCCGGGGCGGTGAGCATCATCACGGGTTCGGGGCCATTACATACCTCGGCCAGCAGTTCGGTGTGCCCGCTGAAACGAATGCCGGCCTGATTGATCACGCCCTTGTGTACCGGCGCCGTGACCATGGCATCGAATTCGCGCTCCAGGCAGCCGTGGGCCGCGCGAGTGATGGTGTCGAGCACATAACGGGCATTGCGCGGATCAGTCATGCCGCAACTGACCGGCTGGGTCAGTGGTACCGGCAAAACCGGCAGGTGGCCGCTGCGGTGGGGCGTCGGGTCACAGTTGGGCCGGTATTCGTGCAGGCATATGGGCAGGCCGAGCTGTTGAGCGCGCGCTTCCAGCAGATCGGGGTCGGCGATGGCGACCAGCTCGGCGCTGTGGGGTTTTTGCGCCAGCATAATGCAGATATCGGGCCCGATGCCGGCGGGTTCGCCGGGGGTCAGGGCAAGACGCGGGGGGAGATTTTTCGCCATGGCTTACTCCAGCCGGATTTCGACGAAGGCCTCGTCGCGTAAGCGGCGCAGCCAGCGTTCCGTTTCTTCTTCGGCCTTGCGCTGGAATATGGACTGACGAGCCTGGGTCCGCCGGGCCTCGGTGGTCATGTCCCGTTCGCGGCGATCACGTACTTCTACAATGTGCCAGCCAAAACGGGTTTCAAACGGTTCACTGATTTGTCCCGGGCGCATATTGCGGATCTGGTCTTCGAATTCCGGCACCATCTGCCCCGGTCGCACCCAGCCCAGGTGACCGCCCTGGGCGGCGGAAACGCTGTCGCTGGAAAACGATGGCGCCAGCTCGGCAAAGTCCTCGCCGGCAAGCACGCGTTCGCGGATTTCGCGCAGCTCTTCTATCACCTGAGCTTCCGACCTGATGCGCGTGGGCCGGATGAGAATGTGCCGGGCACGGATTTCTTCCACCATGATCGGGTCACTGCCGCGCCGGTCTTCCAGTTTCACCAGATGGAAGCCGTTCGGAGCACGGATCAGCTGGCTGATCTGGCCGCGATCCAGCTCATCCACCAACTCCTCGAACAAAGTGGGTAACTGGGCACGCCGGCGCCAGCCCAGGTCACCGCCTTCCAGTGCTTGCTGACTGTCCGAGTGCTGCATGGCCAGTTCCGCAAAATCCTCGCCGGCCTGTGCTCGCTGACGGATCTCCTCGCCCAGCGCCCGGGTTTCTTCCACCGTGTCCGGGTCAGCGTCATCAGCCAGGCTGAGCAGGATGTGGCGCAGGCGATATTCATTTTGGGTGTCATCCCGGGCCTGGTTGGCAAGGAAATTATCCACCTCGCGTTCCGTGACGTTGACGCGCTGCTGGATCTCGCGCTGGCGCAGTTGCTGGATGGCCATCTGGTTACGGATTTCGCGCCGGAAGGTTTCGAAGTTCATGCCCTCGGCAGCCAGTAGATCAACAAATTCATCCAGGCTGAGGTTGTTGCTGCGCGCGATTTCCGCCATGGCGTTGTTCACGGCTTCCTCGCTGATACGGATGCCGGCGCGCTCGGCTCGCTCCAGCTGGATATGGTTGATCACCTCGCGTTCGAGCACCTGACGGCGGAAGGCTGCCGGGGGTGGTGCGGGCTGGCCTTCCAGTTGCATCTGACGCGAAAGCATCTCCACGCTTTCGTCGAGCTGGCTTTGCAGAATCACGCCTTCATTGACGACGGCCACGACACGATCCAGCACCTCGCGCGCATCCGCTGTGTGCAGCCCGGGCAGCACCAGCAAGACGGCAGTTATCAGAATAGCCAGTATGCGCCCGGGTCTGTACTTCGTGGTTGCGCTGCTGTGTGTCATTAAAGCTGGTTCCATCGTGGTGATAAATCCGGGGAACGCTGATCTGGTCGTCACCTCTCAGCGGGCCAGCCAGTATCGGTGAATCGCCGTCATGCACGCAAGCCTGATTGACCAATGTTTGCCGGGGGCTGTCGCCGGAAATGCGGCAGAGCGCTAGTAATCGAGGTCTCTGAAGCCCGGCACCACGTCATCAAGCAATTCGTCCACATCGGTGCCCAGGTCGGTCAGGCCGTTGAGTTGTAGCTGGAACATTACCGACGTATCGGTATCTCCTCCAAAGCGGGGGACATCCCTGCGCACGTACATCCGCGCGCCCCAGCAGCAACTGCGGAATTCCAGCCCGCCCAGGGTGTCCAGGCTGCGGTTGGCATTCAGATCATAGCTCCATCTGCCGATAGCGCGCCATTGGCGGCCCAGGGGAATGACGGTGGAAATATCACCCTGTTCGGTATCCGGGAAAAAAGCGCCGGGAGCCTGGCGTCGCTGGCGATAACCGAGATTGAGCAGGGTATCCGGCCGCGGCCGATACTGGAGATTGAGCAGCGAACGATTGACTTGTTCCTCGCGCGGATCCCATTCTACCTGGGCGCTGGTGCGGAATTCCTCGCGCCAGCTCAATTCGGCCTCACCGACAATATCCGAGGTGCTGCGGGTGTCCGGGTCATCCGCAGGGTCCAGCATGACGTTGCGGTCCCTGAAATAATAGATTTGTCCGATCCTGGCGGAGAAGACCTGCCGACCGCTGAAATCATCATACAGCCGACTGGTCACCGCCGCCGTGACCTGGCGGGCATCACCAAGCCGATCAGCGCCAGTAAAGCGGTTGGTGGCAAATAGCCGGGTGAACCCGTCGCGGCGAGTGCGGGTGTCCAGATCCGGAATGTCATCCTGATCACGCTCGGGCACATACAGGGCAAAGAGTCGGGGCTCCAGGGTCTGGAGCATGCTGCGGCCACCCGGATTCAACTGGCGGTCAAAAATCAGCCCCGTATCCAGACTGTAGATGGGCGCATGGCGGGTGGGGGAGGTGTCGCCACCGGCATCTACCGGCTCGACCAGCTCATAGACCGTGCTGCGCCAGCCCGCCCGCGGCCGGAAAAACCAGCCCGGGGCATCGAAGTTCAGCGTCAGGCCGGCTTCAGCGTCTGCGCGGTTGGCCTCGCGTTCGCCACGAAGACTGAAGCGGACGGCTTCACCTCGGGCATCAAACTGTAACGGACCCGCCAAATTGATCGGGCGCCGGGTCTCGGCCACCAGTTGCGGCATTTGCTGTAACCGGTCAGTGGTTACATCCGGATCAGTGATAAGAAAGTCCCGTACCATGGCGCGAAAACGCCATTGCGGTTGTGTGTAGTCCAGGCGCCCCACACGGCTCTGATAGCGACTGCGGTTGACGGTTAGTCCACTGGCCAGATCATTCAAATAAGCCGGATCACTGATCGCGGTGTAGTCCCCGATAAAACTCCATGCGCCGGGCAAATTGCTGCGTTGGCGGTAGCGCAGCCGGTAGCGGTCGCGTTCCGTGAGATTGTCTTCTGGCATGTACTCTGTTTCCAGGATGCCGCGTGTGGTTTCAGTCAGGTAGCGATATTCCACCCCGAGTTGTTCGCCGCGCCGGTGCATGTAACGCGGGGTGATGGTGGCGTCGTGGTTGGGCGCAATATTCCAGTACCAGGGCACCGTGACATCTACTCCTGTGCGCCGTGAATTCCCGATGGAAGGCATCAGAAAGCCGCTGCGGCGCCGGTCATCCAGTGGGAACCAGATATAGGGGGTATAGAAAATCGGCACATGCATGAACCACAGTCGCACATGTCGTGCGGTGCCCACCCCTTCTTCATGATCAAGATCGGCGCGGCTCGCGCGCAGCCACCAGTCATCCGAACCCAGCTCACAGGTGGTGTAGGAAAAACCCAGGAACTGGCTGGAGCGGTCCGCGCCCAGGGTCATGTGCCGCGTGCTGCCCCGACCCGGTCGGATGTTGAGGTAGTAATCAACGTCCTTGAAGCGGGTGGCCCCCGTATCCATATCGCTGCTGCCCTCGCGGGCTTCGAGGTCCACCACTTCGCTGAAAAATTGCAGATTGCCGCTGGCGGTGAGTAGTTGTCGGCGATCATCGTAAATGGCACTGTCGGCCATCAACAGCCGACCGTCACGCCAGGCCATGACTTCACCTTCAAGCCGGGTGACATCGTCCTCAAGCAATTCAGCCTGCAGCGCATCCAGCCGTGTCGCACCGGGTGCCAGAGGTTCGTCGAGCTCGGACAGCACCGGTCGAGTCATGGGATTGACGGGTCCGCACAACGGTGGCGGCTCGCCGGCACTGACGGCGTTCGCCAGCAACAGCGAGGCCAGCGCAAGCACAAGGCGGCCAGTGCCGGAGGTATTCATGAGCAGCGGGGACAGGGCTGGGTCCTCGTGAAGGCTCTCATTGACATCGGATATCCGTTAATATGTGCAGCCGTGCCGGCGAGGTGACCATCAGAGAACACCCGTTACCGGCGCAGGCCAAGCTTACCAGTCGGTGCCTGTGGCGCAAACCAAGGGCCCGGAAGTGACAACCCTTAGCGGGAGTTTTTGTACATGGATAAACGTCGGGAGGCATTGCAGCAGTGGGTTGACCGGTCCACGGCCGGACCCGTGCAGTCGATGACCGCGCTGGCCGGTGACGCCAGTTTCAGGCGCTATTTTCGCGTCAATCTGGCCGATGGCGGATCGTTGGTGGCCATGGACGCGCCGCCCGGAAAAGAAGACACTTCGGCTTTTCTGCGGGTGCAACAGATGCTTCAGCGCATGGGTGTGCTGGTGCCCTTCGTGATGGCGGAAAACACAGCCGAGGGCTTTCTGCTGATGGCCGACCTCGGCGACCGCACCTGGCTGGAAGTGCTGAACGAGGATAATGCTGACCGCTATTACGCGCGCGCCATTGATACCTTGATCAGTATGCAGGTGAATGGCCGGGCCGAACTCAGTCGCCTGCCTGAATATGACCGGGATTTATTGCTACAGGAAATGACGCTGTTTCGCGACTGGTATTTGCGCAAGCGCGTGGGGATGAAACTTGGCAAGCAGGATATTGCCGACCTGGATAAGGCCTTTGGTTATCTGGCCAACGAGGCCCTGGCCCAGCCCCGGGTGTTTGTGCACCGCGATTTCCACTCCCGCAATTTGATCGTCACACCCGGCGGGCGCCCGGGGGTAGTGGATTTTCAGGATGCTGTGCATGGCCCGCTCACCTATGATCTGGTCTCCCTGTTGCGTGATTGTTATGTCGCCTGGCCGCGTCAGCGCGTGGAAGGTTGGGCGCTTGATTATCTGAGCAAGGCCCGCAAGGCCGGTCTGACCGACATGGCCGAGAATGAATTCCTGCAGGCTTTTTACACCATGGGCGTTCAGCGTCACCTCAAGGCTGTGGGCATTTTTGCCCGCTTGCGCCATCGTGACGGCAAACCGGGTTACCTGGCGGACATTCCGCGAACACTGGCCTATATCAGGCAATACGCGTGCGAATGTGAGCCCCTGACCGGGCTGACACGGGTGATTGACCGGAGCATGGGCAAGGCCGCGGCGTGAAGGCGATGCTTCTGGCCGCCGGCCGTGGCCGCCGGCTGCGTCCGCTGACCGATCAGCTGCCCAAATCGCTGGTGGCGGTGGGCGGTCGGGCGCTGATTGACTGGCATCTGCTGGCGTTGGCGCGGGCCGGTTTTGAAGCGGTAGTGATCAACCTGGCCTGGCATGGTGAAAAAATCCGCGCGCATGTCGGCGATGGCCACGATTTCGGTATTCCGGTGAGCTATTCGGACGAAGGCGATCACGCCCTTGATACGGGCGGGGGTATCCACAACGCCCTGCCTTTGCTCGGGGCTGCCCCCTTTGCTGTGATCAATGCCGATGTCTTCACTGATTATCCCCTTGAGTCGCTGCTGCGGCACCGGCCCGAGGCGGCACATCTCGTATTCGTGCCCAACCCGGTGCATAACCCGGATGGAGACTTTGCCCTGGCTTCGGGGCAAGTAAGGCCGGATGGCGACCCCCGTTATACCTTTGCCGGCATCGGCGTGTATAACGCGAGTTTGTTTCCCTCACGTGCGCCGGGGCAATACCGCTTGACCGAGGTGCTGGCGCCCGCCATGGCCGAGGGTCGAGTGACCGGCGAGTTATATGAAGGGTTGTGGATTGACGTGGGGACGCCGGAGCGCCTTGACCAGGCGAGGCAAATGTCAGGCAAGCACTGATCTATTCGTCGCGACTCAGCGCTTCTTTAGTGGCCCGGTTATGGTGACTTCCGCACCGGGTGGACAGCGCCTCCGGGAATAAGCCCTTCGGTG
>SLRW01000039.1 GCA_007130745.1 Gammaproteobacteria bacterium | reverse complement strand
GGGGATAGACGCTGGCGCCGTTGATGGTGCCGCGGAACAGCTCCGCCAGTTCGATGACCCGGTGGCGGTTATCCAGAAACAGGCAGGCAAAAACCTCATAGGGAATATCGCGCAGGTGAGCAGCCAGAAAGCGGCGGGTGGCATCGGGGCTGGTCAGCGCTTCGCCGCGGTGCAGTTCCTCGCCCATGAAGCGACGGGCCATTTCCATCACCGCCTGGAGCTGGGCGTATTTGGCCGGGCCGATGCCCGGGGCCTGGCAAAGTTGGTCGCGGTGTGCGCCAAGCAGGCCACGCAGGCCGCCAAAGCGCGCGAGTAGTTCACGGCCCATATCTACGGCCGTGCGCCCGGCGGTGCCGGTGCGCAGGAAGATAGCCAGCAATTCGGCGTCGGAGAGTGCGGCGGGGCCGCGTTCAAGCAATTTTTCGCGGGGCCGTTCGTTATCCGGCCAGTCGCTGATAGGCATGACATCCGTGTCCTGCATATGTTGTGGTGGCATTATTGTGCGTGCTGACGCAGCGCCGGACAAGCCTCAATGAAGCCCTGATTTATTCGTGGTGGTAAAGTAGTGCCCCGGCGGCCCAGGCGGGCCGCATGCGAGTTTGATGGAGCGGGCATGAGCAAACTGGCCGGAAAACATATTCTGTTGGGCGTGACGGGCGGTATTGCGGCCTACAAGAGCGCCGATCTGGTGCGCCGCCTGCGCGAGGCCGGCGCGGCAGTGCAGGTGGTGATGACGCCGTCGGCGACCGCATTTATCACGCCCCTGACCCTGCAGGCGGTATCGGGACAGCCGGTGCGCACCGAGCTGTTTGATGCCGATGCGGAAGCGGCCATGGGCCATATCGAACTGGCGCGCTGGGCGGATCATGTGCTGGTGGCGCCGGCGACCGCGGGGTTTATGGCGCGGCTGGCGCACGGCATGGCCGATGATCTGTTGACCACCCTGTGTCTGGCCACCGAGGCGCCTGTGGCTTTGGCCCCGGCCATGAATCGCCAGATGTGGGCCAACCCCGCCACGCGTGACAATGCTGCGTTGCTTGGCCAGCGTGGCATCCGGCTGCTGGGGCCGGGCGAAGGCGACCAGGCCTGCGGTGAAGTCGGCGCGGGGCGCATGCTTGAGCCCACCGAACTGGTGACTGCGCTGGAAGACCTGCAAGCAAGTGCTGTCGGTGCCCTGGCCGGGTGCTCGGTGGTGGTGACCGCCGGGCCCACGCGTGAGCCGGTTGATCCGGTACGCTATATCAGTAACCGCAGCTCCGGCAAGATGGGTTTTGCCGTGGCTGCCGCAGCCGCAGCCGCCGGTGCGCGTGTGACGCTGATCAGCGGTCCGGTGAGCCTGCCGACCCCGCCGGGAGTGGAACGGGTTAATGTAGATACGGCGGCGGCCATGCATGATGCGGTGATGGCGGCCCTGCCCGGTTGCGATATTCTTGTGGCTGCTGCTGCGGTGGCGGATTATCGCCCGCAACAGACGCAGACCAGCAAGATCAAGAAAAAGACCTCGAGCCTGGCGCTGGAGCTGGAAAAAGCCGCCGACATCCTGGCGGATGTGGCCGCTGCTCCGGGTGCGCCGTTTACGCTAGGCTTCGCTGCCGAGACCGATGATCTGCTGCGTCACGCCGAGGACAAGCGCCGGCGCAAGGGGCTGGACATGATTGCCGCCAACCTGGTGGATGACGCCGGGCGTGGCTTTGACAGCGATGAAAACGCGCTGCATGTGTTGTGGGAAGGCGGTGAGCAGGCGCTGGCGCAGCAGCCCAAGACACAGCTTGCCGCGGCGCTGGTTGAGCTTGTGAGCCAGCGCTATGCCGCCGGTCGCCGGGATAACGGCAACAACAAAAACTGATATCCACGGGAGTTAATCAAGGTGCACAGTATTGATGTGCGGATTCTGGATCCGCGTCTGGGTGGTGAATTTCCCCTGCCGGAATATGCCACCGAAGGATCGGCGGGCATGGATTTGCGGGCATTGCCGGAGGCGACGATTGAACTCGAACCCGGGCAGACGGAGCTTCTGCCCACGGGGATGGCCATTCATGTGGCCGACCCCGGTCTGGCGGCAGTAATCCTGCCGCGCTCGGGTCTGGGGCACAAGCACGGTATTGTGCTGGGCAATCTGGTGGGGCTGATTGATTCGGACTACCAGGGGCAATTGTTCGTGTCCTGCTGGAATCGGGGCACCGAGTCGTTCACCATCAACCCCGGCGACCGTATTGCGCAACTGGTGATTGTGCCGGTGGTGCAGGCCAGCCTGCGGGTAGTGGAGGATTTCGAGTCCAGTGAGCGCGGCGCCGGTGGCTTCGGCCACACAGGCCGCTGAATGCTGCGCATTCAGCGGCAGTTTTAAGTGATTAAGTGATTAGGTTGTTAAGTGGTGGTGTGCGGCGTAGCCGCATTGTCTGGTATAAAATGTGCGATTGCATCGCACACCAACACGTAATCACTTAACCACATAATCACGTAACCACAACCCCGAAGGGGTTACGAATGGCCTTGTCGTCTGAACAAGCAATGAATGTGGCCCGGGTGCTGGGCGAGGCGCTGCCGTATATACAGCGCTTTGCCGGCAAGACCGTGGTGATCAAGTATGGCGGCAATGCCATGACTGATCCGGAGCTCAAGAGCGGCTTCGCCCGCGATATTGTGTTGATGAAGCTGGTGGGGATTAATCCGGTGGTGGTCCACGGTGGTGGGCCGCAGATTGGCGAGCTGTTAAAGCGCATCGGCAAGGAAACCCGTTTCGTGCAGGGCATGCGGGTGACCGATGGCGAGACCATGGACGTGGTGGAGATGGTGCTCGGCGGTCTGGTCAACAAGGAAATCGTGCAATTGATTAACCGGCACGGGGGACGTGCAGTGGGCCTGAGCGGCAAGGATGGCGGCTTGATCAGGGCGCGCAAGTTGAGTCTGCCTGAATCCGGGGACGATGATATCGGTTATGTCGGCGAGGTCGCTTCGGTGGATCCGGCGATTGTGGATATCCTCGACAAGGGCGATTTTATTCCTGTGATTGCGCCGCTGGGCGTGGGAGAGGATGGCCTGTCCTACAACATCAACGCCGACCTGGTGGCCGGGCGTATTGCCGAAGTGATTGGCGCCGAAAAGCTGATGCTGCTGACCAATACGGCCGGGGTGCTGGACGGTGAAGGCAAGCTACTCACGGGATTGCAGCCGAAGCAGGTGGATCAACTGATCGCCGATGGCACCATCTCGGGCGGCATGCTGCCCAAGGTGCGGTGCGCGCTGGAAGCGGTCAAGGCCGGGGTGCGCGCGGCGCATATCGTCGATGGCCGGGTCGAGCATGCGGTGATGCTCGAGCTCTTTACCGACGAAGGCGTGGGGACGCTTATCAAAAGCAGTGATTAAGTATTAAGGCGCGGGATGGACTGTTGCAGGCCTGAAAGTCATGGCGAACGCGCCGACAGGCTGTAAAAACTGCCGCGAAATGGACGCGACATTTTCGCGAGATGGAATGGTTGCGGGTGTTGGATGCGGTTGGGGGACTGGCGTGACAGGGTTGTGGCGCGGTCAACTGGGACAAAAGCCTGAACCATGAAGGGCATGAAGATTATGAAGGATTATGGGGCTGTCGTCCCCGCGAAGGCGGGGATTCAGGGGGCTTCGACGCGCTTCTGGATTCCCGCCTGCGCGGGAATGACGAGAGGCACCAAACATTGGTTACCACTCAGCCAACCAAACCGACCAAACTAACCGGGCATCCGCCCCCACAACCTCAGTCACCCCGATATTTTTTATATCGCGAAAATCTCGCGTGCATTTCGCGGCAAATCAAACAAGCGATCGGCGCGTGCGCCATGGTTATAACGGTCTGCAACAGTCCTTCCCGCGCCTTAATACTTAACCACTTAATACTTAATACGATTTGTTAAATCTTTCCTTCTTCCCTGAGTTCGCGGAAGCGTTCCAGATCGGCCTGATAGCCCTCGCGGGTTTCCATTAATTCCTGCTCACGATCCTCGATAAAGCGCAGATTGTCCTCCAGCCC
>SLRW01000009.1 GCA_007130745.1 Gammaproteobacteria bacterium | reverse complement strand
TCGATACGGTGAAAAGTCGTAACGCCGAGGCTGACTTTCTGGCAAAGCCCCGAAGGGCGAGTTCTGTAGCGCCCATCTGCGGCGTTGCCGTGCTTGCAAAGGCAACCAGCCTTCCCTGCGCACGGCGCCTTGCAGCTGGACGCTACAGAACTCGCTGAGACGTGACGAATAGATCAGCGTTTCCCTAAGTACCTGCCGATGGGACTGCTGGTGGTGTTGTTGCTGGAACTCAACCAGGCCCCGCTTTGGGCCGTGCATCTGGCCGGAACCGGGCTGATCTTCGGCCGACTTCTGCATGCCTGGGGGCTCAGCCGCCACAAAGGAGTCTCTTTCGGGCGCTTTGGTGGCACCGTGCTGACCTGGCTGGTGCTGATCGTCGGCGCAGCAGGCCTGATCTGGCTGGCGCTGACCTGAAGTCAGTTCAAACGAACAGGATCACCATCGCAGTATAACCGGCGATCGCCAGCGCCGCCGCGGTCAGGGCCAGCGGGATCTGGGTATAGACGTGATCCATCAGATCACAGCCGGTGGCCAGTGAGGAAAGAATAGTGGTATCGGAGATCGGCGAGCACTTGTCCCCGAACAACGCTCCGCCCATGATGGCGCCGAAACAGATCATCATGAACAGCATCTCCGGGTGCACCGCCCAGGCCAGCGGCATGGCAACCGGAAAAACCACCGCATAGGTGCCAAAGGACGTTCCGGTAGCAAAGGCAATCACCATACACAGGATCATCAGCAATCCGGGCAAAATCACCGGGCTGAGCTGTCCCGAGGCCGCATCCACCAGATATTCAGCGGTGCCTACCGCCTCGGCCACCTCCTTGAGCGACACCGCCAGCATCAGGATGATGCCGCCAATCATGACGCTCTTGCAGCCATCTATAAAACCGTCCATCACAGTACGCAGGGACATACCCTTCACTGTGGCGATGGCAACCGCTACCAGCACCGCCAGCACGAAGGCCGCACCGATGGGGAAGGCCGGATCCTGACGATTACCCAGCACAAAATAGCTCACCATGAAGGGCACCACGCTGAAACCGATCAACGCGGCAATGGGACCCAGAAAATCCAGCAAGCCGCTTTTGTATCCTTCGGGCACAGTGGGCGCACCCAGGTCCACCGCACTCAGCGGCTGCGCATCATCATGATCCAGCTTGCCTGTTTCGCGAGCACGGCGGATGGCCTCACGCATGCGCCGACCCGGAATCCAGGGCAACTTATCCAGCGCAAACAACAGCGTAATCAAAATCGTCAGGATGGCGAAGAAATTCAGCGGGATACTCTGAAAGAAAAACAGAATGCCTTCCTGGGTGCTGGTGATAAAGGGCACCGTGCCCACCACCAACCCGGCCACATAAATGGGCCATACGTTGAAGGGGATCAGGGTGGCCGCCGGCGAGGCCGTGCTGTCGACCAGATAGGACAGCTCTTCGTGGGACACCCGGTGGCGATCGGCCACAGGGCGCACGGTCGCGCCGGTAAGCACCGTGCTCACCGTGCCCCCCTGGTGAAACACCAGCCCGACAATCCAGGCAAAAAGTTTGGCGCTGCGCGGCCCCGAGGTCATATGCCGGCCGGCCCAGTTGGCGAAAGCCAGGGCGCCGCCGGTGCGGCTCCAGATGCCGATAAGCCCGCCCAGAGCCCACAAATACACCAGCAGAATCAGGGCAAAGCCCTCGGTAGCCATGGCCGGAATCAGGAAGGCCTCAACAACATTTAGCTCACCAGCGATCATTCCACCCGTGACAATGCCGGCAAACAGGGCCGGAATCACTTCGCGGGTCCAGAAGGCCAGCACGATGGCCACCAGTGGGGGCACCACCGACCACAACCCATAGTGACCATCGACCTCCGGAATCATGCCGCGATGAGCGATCACCGCGGCCGCCACAATCAGTCCCAGCGCCAGCACAACCCGGAGCTGACGTGCCTTGTGCGGGGCGCTGCTGCTCATCGGCGCTGTGCCGGGTTATCAATCACGAAAACGCCGAAAAACCAGCGTGGCATTGGTGCCACCAAAGCCGAAGCTGTTGGACATCACGGTATTCAGCGTCACATCCTCGCGCAGCTCACGCACAATCGGCATGCCCTCAGCCACCGGGTCCAGCTCATTGATATTGGCCGAGGCCGCGATGAAGTTCTCCTCCATCATGATCAGGCTGTATATAGCCTCATGTACGCCGGCCGCACCCAGCGCATGGCCAGTCAGTGACTTGGTCGAGGCCAGCGGCGGAATCTGCTCACCGAAAGTTTCGCGAATCGCCTCCAGCTCGCGCACATCCCCCACCGGTGTACTGGTGCCGTGGGTATTGAGATAGTCGACAGGTTCATCCACCTCCTGCATGGCCTGGCGCATACAGCGCACCGCGCCTTCACCGGAAGGCTGGACCATGTCGTAACCATCAGAGGTCGCGCCGTAACCAACCAGCTCGCCGTAGATTTTCGCGCCGCGGGCGCGAGCATGCTCGAGCTCTTCCACCACCAACATGCCGCCACCGCCGGAAATCACGAAACCGTCACGGGTGGCATCATAGGTGCGCGAGGCAGTTTCAGGCGTGTCGTTGTATTTGGACGACAGCGCACCCATGCCATCAAACATTACCGTCAGCGCCCAATGCACTTCCTCCCCGCCACCGGCAAAGACCACATCCTGCTTGCCCAGCTGGATCAGCTCGGCGGCATGGCCAATGCAATGGGCACTGGTGGCGCAGGCCGAGGAGAGGGAATAATTTACGCCACGGATTTTAAACGGCGTAGCCAGACAGGCCGAAGTGGTGCTCGACATGGTCCGCGGCACCATATAAGGACCCACCCGCTTGACGCCGCGCTCACGCAGAATATCCGCGGCCGCGACCTGGTTTTTGGGTGACCCGCCACCGGTGCCGGTAACCAGCCCGGTGCGCTCGCTGGAGACCATCTCTTCTCCCAGCCCCGCGTCTTCAATGGCTTCGCTCATGGCGATGTAATTGAAGGCCGCCGCATCACCCATGAAACGCAACACCTTGCGATCCATGTGCTCGGCCGGGTCCAGCGGCACCGGCCCATGCACATGCGAGCGAAACCCCAGCTCGGCGTATTCCTCACTGAAGCTGATCCCGCTGCGCCCGTTCCTGAGGGATTCGGCCACCTCGCGCCGATTGGCCCCCAGGCTGGAACAGATCCCCATGCCGGTAATCACTACGCGTCTCATAAACCGCTGTGCCTCCCTTCCGATCAGACGTTGATCAGAACCCATCCGTTGAAGTAAACAGGCCCACTCTCAGGTCATTGCCGGTGTAGATCTGGCGGCCATCAACCTCCAGTGTAGCGTCGGCCACGCCCATCACCAGCTTGCGCATCACCAGACGCTTCATCTCTACACGGTAGGTAACCCGTTTTGCATCGGGCAACACCTGCCCGGTGAATTTCACTTCCCCTGCACCCAGCGCACGACCCCGGCCCGGGCCGCCCTTCCAGCCGAGGAAAAAGCCGATCAACTGCCACATGGCATCCAGCCCCAGACAACCGGGCATCACCGGATCACCCTGGAAGTGGCAGTCGAAAAACCACAGGTCAGGCCGCACATCAAGCTCAGCCACCATGTGGCCCTTGCCGTGAGCGCCACCATCCTCGCTGATTTCGGTAATACGGTCGAACATCAGCATGGGCGGCGCCGGCAAACGCGCGTTACCCGGGCCAAACAGCTCGCCGCGGCTGCAGGCAAGCAAATCTTCGTAACTGAAACTGGACTGATTCGTCACTGAAATCGACTCCGGTCAACATTCGTAATTGCGGGCTTCTCAAAGCCACGCCACCAGGCTGGCGGTGCGTATGTTTAGCACGTCCCCATGACCCCGCCAAGCACATCGCCTGCGATCAAGGGGACATATTGTACACGCCGCGTCCGATACGCGAACTTGCATATCGCCGCTCAACCCGGGTTGCGTGAGAAATAGTCCCGGGCCGCGGCCATCACCCTGGGCGCCAGCAGCAGCGTGGCAGTCATGGTGGGAATGGCCATCAGGCCGTACATGGCAGTAATCAGATAAATCACGGCTTCCAGCGAAACCACCGCGCCCACCACCACCAGCGCCACATAGAAATAGCGATACCAGTGCTGATGGCGGGCGCCGACAAGAAAACCCAGGCACTTGGCGCCGTAATACCAGAAAGTAAACATGGTGCTGAGACTGAACACCACCACCAGCATTGCCACCAGCCAGGGGCCACTCGGCCCCAGGGCCTCGGCAAAGGCCTGTGCGGTAAGCGCCGCCCCGGCCATGCCCTCCTCTGCCTGCCAGGCGCCGGTGACCAGAATCACCAGCGCCGTGCAGGTACAAACCAGCAGGGTATCGATGACCGGGCCCAGCATCGCCACCAGCCCCTCGCGCACCGGCTCCCGGGTTTTTGCCGCGCCATGCGCCATCACCTCGGTGCCAATCCCGGCCTCGTTGGAAAAGGCGCCCTGACGGACCCCGACCACAATCACGCCAAGCACGCCACCAATTGCGGCCTGACTGTAGTCACCGCGGAAGGCATCCGTGAAAATCAGCCCCAGGTAGCGCGGCAACTCGGCCCAGTGCACAGCCAGAATAACCAGCGCACAAGTCACATACACCAGCACCATGGAAGGCACCACCCAGGCCGCCACCCGTCCGATGCGCTGAATACCGCCAAAAATCACCAGCGCCACCAGCGCCGCTACCCCGGCGCCAAAAAACAGGTTAAAGGTAGCCAGTGAAGTCTCGTCATCCACCAGCAGCCCCCCGGGCACCAGCACGGCATCACGAATTGCCTCGGTGAGCTGGTTGATCTGGAAAATCGGCAGGGTGCCAAACAGGCCCGCCACGCAGAACAGCGACGCCAGTGGCCACCAGCGCCGGCCCAGCCCCTCGCGAATGATGTACATGGGGCCGCCCTGCAAATGACCCTCGCTGTCATAGCCCCGATACATCACTGCCAGGGTGCAGGTAAAAAACTTGGTGGCCACACCCACCAGCGCCGTTACCCACATCCAGAACACCGCGCCGGGGCCACCCAGACTGATGGCAATGGCCACCCCGGCGATATTGCCCAGACCCAGTGTGCCCGACAGAGCAGTAGACAGCGCCTGGAAGTGATTGATGTCTCCGGGGTCCTCGCGCCGGTCATAACGTCCGCCCAGAATAGCAATGGAGCGGCCCATATAGCGGTAAGGCAACCCTCTGGAATAAAAGAGAAAAAATAGTCCTCCACCGACAATCAACAGGATCAGGGGAGAGCCCCAGATCAGGTCGGAAAGTCGGGCCAGCAGGGTCTCGAGTGACTGCATAATGGACTCCGATAGAATAACAGTTCAGAATGATACCTGAGCACTCGGATATGCGCATTTTGACCAGAACAAAAAACCTTTGATATAAAGCATTTGCCTTAATGACCTTAACCAATATATAGTTATTGCCACGGTCTCGGGACCGACACACCCGGCCGCTGCCGGCACTGGGATAAACAGAACAGGAACGACCCGATGAAACAGTTTGCCGCCGTAAGCCTGGCCCTTGCCAGCGCCGCCTTCGCCGCGCCGGCCCTGGCCACGACCGACTCGCATTTCAGCATCGGTTTTGTCGCCCAGTCCCTTGAGTATGAAGAAGACGGGGTGCTTTCCGAAAGCACCCTGCAGGGTCTGGAAGTTCGCTTTTTTGACCGCCGGGGTTACTGGAACGGTGCGCTGGACCTGCGGGTCATGGGCGGCACCGGCGAATATGACGGTGACTCCCGCGCCGATCCCGGCGGGCCCGACCTGGATGAAGACACCAGCGAGTTCCTCTACGAAATCGAGTACCGTCTGGGCCATCACGCCACCTCCTGGGCCGCACCCTTCGCCGGTATTGGCTACCGTCGCTGGCAGCACGATATCAACGGCGCAGAGGGTTATGATCGTCGGCTTGAATACATTTATTCCCCCGTGGGCGTGCAGTTTGACGGCACCCTGGGCGGACGCGGCTTCTGGCAGCTCTATGCCGCCTATAACTTTCTCTGGGATGGCCGCATCAAGTCCGACTTCACCGACGCCGCCAGCCAAAGTGTTGGCGGCGATGCACGCAACAGCCTCAGTGGCGGCGGCGGCTTTGATATCAGCCTGATGCTGAGCTACAAGCTGGAAACTGGTGCCACCGTCGGCGTGCGGCCATTCCTGCGTTACTGGGATATCGACAGCTCGTCCACCCACGGCGGCACCGGCAACGAAGAACCGGAACACGAGATCACCTCGGTCGGCGCGCTCCTGTTCATCACTTTCTGAGCACCGGGGCCCAGCGCCCCAACTCTTCCGCATTCACTGCACTCCACGCCGCTACCCGGGCCTTCAGGCCCGGGTAGAAGGCGTGGAAGTCCTGCTCCAGCGCTTCATAGTGCTCGCGTAGCGGCGCCACCCCCTGTGCCAGCGGGCCCGGGCGACGCATACGCCGCGCCAGCGCCCCAAGCTGGGCGGATACCCCCGCCAGTGAACGACTCGCCGCCAGGCCATCGTGATAACGCAAACGATCTACATACAGCGACATGGCCGGAGGCATACGCGACTGCCACTGCGCCAGCGTCGCGTATGCGCGGGCGGTATAATCATTCAGCGAGTCACCCGGCCCGTATGCCGACCAGTGCCGGGCCAGGAAATGGTCATAGTAGACATCCAGCAGAATGCCCGCATAACGCCTGAACGGCGGATCAAGCCGGGCCCGACCGCGCCGGAAGACCGGGTCTTCATCCGTCCAGCGATCAATGCAGCGATGCAAGCGTATACCCCGGCTGAGCTCATCGCTGCCCTCGGCCACGGCCCGACCGCGCACAAAGTCGCCCATCACATTCCCCACCATGCAGGCGGCATGCGGCGGCGACAGGGCAATATGGGCCAGATGGTTCATCTTTCCAGTGTCCGTCACCCGCGCACTTGCCTCAAGCCGGTTTTTGTTAGGCTGCACATATGAAAACTGTCATCGCCCATCGCGGCGCCAGTGGTTATCTGCCCGAACACACGCTGGCGGCTCACGCCATGGCGCATGCCATGGGCGCCGATTATCTCGAACCGGACCTGGTCATGACCCGTGACGGGGTGCTGATCGTACTGCATGACATTGACCTGGGCGCGACCACCGACGTAGCGGAGCACTTCCCGGATCGCCGGGATAAAAAGGGCCGCTGGTGCCCCGCCGACTTCGACCTCGCCGAGATTCGCCGGCTCCAGGCCCGCGAACGCCTTGACGGACGTTTTCGCCGGGACAGCCGGGGGTTTCAGATCCCTACCTTCGAGGAACTCCTGCAACTGCTCACCGAGCTCAACCGGCTGACCGGGCGCAATACAGGCATTTACCCGGAAACCAAGCACCCGGCCTTTCACCGCGAACGGGGACTGGCCATGGAAGAACCCCTGCTGGCCATGCTGGCGGAGTACGGTTATGTCCGACGCAGCGACCCGGTCTGCATACAATCCTTTGACCCCCACAACCTGCGCCACATCCGCGAGAACCTGGACAGCGACCTGACGCTAATCCAGCTGCTGTCAGAGGCTCCCGCCACGTCACGGCTGGATGAAATCGCCGGCTTTGCCGACGGCATTGGCCCCGACAAGCGCCTGATCGAGGATGCGCAGCGCCGGCCTGTGAACAACAACGCCCTGGTGCGCGATGCGCATGCCCGGGGACTAGTGGTGCACCCTTACACCTTCCGCGCCGATCAGCTCACCGCCGGTGACAACTGCCTGGAAGATGAACTGCGGCGCTTTTATCTTGATTATGGCGTGGACGGCCTGTTCTGCGACCACCCCGACATCGCCAGCCGTATCGCGCATGACCCACTGGCAACCAGGGAGTAGACGTGAGCCAACACATCCTGGTGCTACTGCGCCATGCCGAAGCCGACCGGGCACCGGAACCCGGCGCCGATCACGCCCGTCCGCTGACCGCTCGCGGGCGGCAACAGGCCCGACAAGTGGCCGAAACCCTGACGACCACGGGCCCCTTTGACCACATCCTTGCTTCCAGTGCCGAACGCACCCGCGCCACCGCCCGCATAGTGGCCGAAATCACGGACTTTGACCCGGCCGCCGTGGAATCCACTTCCCGGCTCTACGAAGCCGATCCCCGCGATATACTTGAACTGCTCCGGCAGACCCCGGAAAGCACTGTGCGTCTGCTTCTGATTGGCCACAATCCAGGCCTGGAGCTCATCGCCGGCTGGCTGCTCGACAGCGCCCCTCGCCCGCTGGGCACGGCCAGCCAGGTCGCGCTGGCGCTGGATAGCGACTGGGCCAAACTGGGCTGCGGCCGGGCCAGACTGTTATAGCCCTTGTTATACTGCGGCAATCTCATACCAACCGTACCCGGAGACTGCGTGTGAACTACCAGACTATCCGCTACGAGATTGACAACGGCATTCTCACTATCACGCTCGATCGCCCCGAGCGCATGAACGCCTTCAACGCCACCATGCTGCGCGAGCTCATCGACGCCTTCGACCAGGCCGATGCCGACGACGCCGTGCGCGTCATCATCATGACCGGCGAGGGCAAGGCCTTCTGTGCCGGCGCCGACCTGGAAAAGGGCGGCGATACCTTCAACCGCGAGGCCCGCGCTGAAGAAGCGCTGGGCGATCTTGAGCGCGACGGTGGCGGGATGGTTGCGCTGCGCATCTACGAATGCCACAAACCGGTGATTGCAGCCTTCAATGGCGCCGCTGTAGGAGTCGGCGCGACCATGACCCTGCCCATGGATATCCGACTGGCCGCCGACAATGCGCGCTTTGGCTTCGTTTTTGCCCGCCGCGGTATCACCATGGAAGCCTGCTCGAGCTGGTTCCTGCCGCGCCTGGTGGGCATGCAACAAGCCGCTGAATGGGTCTACACCGGGCGCGTGTTCAACGCCGAAGAAGCCCTGCGGGGCGGCCTGGTGCGCAGCGTGCACAGCGCCGATGAACTGCTCCCCGCCGCCCACGCCCTGGCCCGGGAAATCGCCGACAACACCTCGGCTGTTTCAACCACCCTGAATCGCCAGATGCTCTGGCGCCTGAGTGCCGCTGATCATCCTATGGAGGCCCACAAGATCGACTCCCGCGCCATAGGCTACATGGGCCAGTCGCCGGATGCGGCTGAAGGCGTCACCTCCTTTCTGGAAAAACGCCCGGCCCGATTCAGCATGACGCCGGGCAAGGACATGCCGCCCTTTTTCCCGTGGTGGCGCAGACGTGAATTTAAATGAGCAGGGAGCCTGTCGTGTCGCAGCCGGAACAAGGTGCCTCCGCAACAACTGAACCGTGGGATTACCCCAACCCCCACATTATTGAAGTACGCGTGACGGCCGACGACATTGATGTCATGGGGCACACCAACAACGTGGTTTATCTCGGCTGGCTGGAGAAGGTCGCCTGGGATCACAGCTGTGCCCTGGGGATGGATTGGGCACTCTACCAGCGACTTAACCGAGCCATGGTGGCCCGCCGCCACGAACTGGACTACCTGGCGGCCAGCCATGCAGGCGACACCATACGCATCGCCACATGGATCACCGACCCGGCCAGGCTGGGAATGAAGCGTCGCTATCAACTGGTACGCGCCGCAGACAATCGCACCGTGATGCGCGCCATCACCCAATGGGTGTGTATCCGCCTGGACAGTGGCCGCCCGTGCCGCATGCCTGAGGAGTTCGTTCACGCCTATCAGGCCACGGCATGAAGCGAAACCGGTCCAGACACTAGGCGCGCGGCGGCAGCTCGCATATAATGCGCCGTCGAACATGCTGGATGCGGCCCGGGCGGGCCCGCGACAAAACACCAAAGCAAAGAGGCGGATTTCATGAAATGCATGCGAGCAACTGGCCTGCTCACGGCCGCCCTGTGCCTCCTGTTGAGTAGCGCAGTGACGGCCGGCGACCCGGAAGCCGGAAAAATCAAGGCCTCAACCTGCATGGGCTGTCACGGCATTGAAGGCCTCACCAACGCCTATCCGACTTTTCGCGTCCCGCGTCTCGGCGGACAGCATGCCGAATACCTGGTCGATGCCATGCAGGCATACAAGGAAGGCCGACGCGAACACCCCGCCATGCGCGCCAACATGGCCAATCTCAGCGAACAGGACATGCGGGATATCGCCGCCTGGTTCGCCGCCGAATCCCGGGACTGAGTGCCCGAACCGAACCCTCAGGGAGACACCACATGAAGTCCGTGATTGCCGCCACGTCACTGCTGCTTCTGGCTATCAGTTCCAGCCTCCAGGCCGCCGATCTCAAGGCCGCCGAGGCACTGGCCGGCGAGCAGTGTGCCGCCTGTCATGGCCCCACCGGCGTCAGCCAGAACCCGGAATGGCCGATCATCGCCGGCCAGCACGCCGACTATCTTGCCCGCACCTTGCGCCAGTATCGCAGCGGTGAGCGCGAAGACCCGCTCATGCAGGGCATTGCCGCCGGACTGAGTGACGAAGACATCCGCAACCTCTCCGCCTGGTACGCGCGCCAGGACGGCCTCAAGACCAAGCAGTACTGATTCCGATGGCTTTCATCATGGCCCATTCATCCGGAGCGCACCTGTCATGATGCTGCTCATCGTGGTGTTGGCCGTGATTGCGCTACTGCTGCTGCTGTGGCTGGTTGATCGCAGCCCCATCGGACGCGGCATCCGCCGCCGGGTACTGGAACGTGACCGCCGCTATCGCGAATCGCTCAAGCCGGCCCGCCCCTGGGAAGACGACTACCGCCGCGAGTGGTAGCCCTCCCGACCGGGCCAGGCATCACACCGACCGGAAGCCGGCCCCATGACCCGCATGACCACCAACCTGACTGAAACCCTGCGCCACCCCGGGCGCCGCGCTCTCAATGCTGCCGGCGCACTGGTCTGTGCCGGGCTGCTGGGCTTTGCCTGGTATCTGCAGTTGTGGGTGGGGCTGGATCCCTGCCCGCTGTGCCTGCTGCAACGCTGGGTCTTCTACGTCATGACCGTGGTCTTCGTGCTGGCGGCGCTGTTCCCCGGCAGTCACCGCTCAGGCTGGCTTTGGGCCGGGACCACCGGCCTGCTGGGCGCCGCCGGCGCAGCCATTGCGGGACGCCATGTCTGGTTGCAGGGCCTGCCCCCTGAGCAGGTGCCAGCTTGTGGTCCTGACCTGCACGGTATGCTGGAAAATTTCGGCTTCGGCGAGACCCTGGCCATGACCCTGCGCGGCACCGGTGACTGCGCGGTAATCGACTGGAGCTTCCTGGGCCTGAGCATCCCCGGCTGGGCGCTGCTCTGGTTTGTCCTGCTGGGTCTCGCCGGCGTCCTTACCAACACCCTGCTGCCGCGATGAACCACTTTGCCGACCATTTCTCCGCGGCGTCAGATGACTACGCCCGCTACCGGCCCGTTTACCCGACCTCACTGTTTGAAACTCTCGCCGGCCATGCGCCCGGCCCTGGCCTGGCCTGGGACTGCGCCACCGGCAATGGTCAGGCCGCTCTGGGACTGGCCCGCCATTTCCGGCGCGTTTACGCCAGCGATGCCAGCGCACAGCAAATCCGCGAGGCAAAGACACATCCACATATCGAATACCGGGTCGCGGCCGCCGAGCACAGCGGACTGGATGATGCCAGCGTTGATCTCATCACCGTCGCCCAGGCTCTGCACTGGTTCGACCATGACGCCTTCTACCGCGAAGCGCGCCGCGTCGCCCGCCCCGGCGCGCTGATTGCCGCCTGGACCTACGTGCTGCTGGATATTTCGCCCGACATCAATGCCGCGGTCAGCCAACTGCACGGCGACATCCTCGGCGACTGGTGGCCGGCCGAACGCCGCCATGTCGATAATGGCTACCGCGACCTGCCCTTTCCCTTTGAAACAGTCGACTTGCCCGCGTTTGTGATGACCGCGCGGTGGTCGCTGAATGATCTACTGGGCTATCTGCAAACCTGGTCGGCCACCCGTCGTTACCGGCAACAGCTCGGACATGACCCGGTTGGACACATCACCGCGCAACTGCACAGCTTTTGGGGCCCGGCCGAAACCTGTCGCGAGGTACGCTGGCCGCTGACCCTGCTTGCCGGCCGGGTCCACAAAACCCCTGATTAATTCGCCCCGCCCCTGTGCGCACCGCCCCCCTTTCGGCTATGCTTTGGCGCAATCAATATCAGGAGCACGCTGTATGATCTCATCCGCCATCCCGCTCGCAGCCACTTGCCGCCAGCGGCTGGCTCAGGCCACGCTGATTACGGGCCTGCTGCTGCCCGCCGTCGCACAAGCGGCGGAGTCCCCCCTGGTTCAGTGGCTGGGCACATCCGCAACTATTCCCAACTGGCAGCTGCTGGTGCTCGGATTGCTCGCCCTGGCTGCCCCGGCGTGGCTGACTGTGATCCTGTACCGACGACTGGGGCCCGCCTGGCGGCGTTATCGTGAAGACGACTTCCTGGGCATGCGCTGGCGCTGGAATTACAAGGGGGGGGAGCCCCAGGAAATTCGTTGCTATTGCCCCGAGGATGACACCCAACTCACCTATCACTATTCCCAAACCGATAATGAGGTGCATTTCCGCTGTGAGACCTGTGAGCGGATTTACGGCAGTTTTGCCGGTGATGTGAGCTATGTACGCGGCGTCATTCGCCGTCAGGTCCAGCGCAAACTACGCACCGGAGAATGGCAGATGCCCGCGGCAAACGGCGCGAGCGTCGGGGAGCAGTAACATGACTGTATTACGACCCTTGCTTTTGCTTTTGCTGTTACTGGCAGTGGCCGCCTGCGGCCGCGATTCCGGCCCCGAAGACACCGCCGAAACCGATACCCGGGGGCAAACGGAGGGGGGTACTGCCGAAGAAATTGGCGCCGAGGCCCTAGCCGGAGAAGCCGAACCGGTGCTGGAAATTGCCACCGAACTCCCGGCACCCGCTACAGCCGTAGTCGCCAGCGCGGACAATCGCCTGTTCGTCGCCCTGCGGCCTAACGATGACCAGACCCCGTCACTGGTGGAAATCAACCACAATGGCGAGGCCGTGGCCTGGCCGGACAGTAGTCCACCGGCAAGTGGACAGGCGCCGCACGGGATCCGCGCGCTACATATCGACGACGAAGGCGCTCTGTGGATACTGGATGCCACCCCGCGCCTGCTCCGCGTCGATCTGATGCAAAACGAATACACCCGCGAGATTAACCTGGACAGCGCCTTCCCCGGCACAGACCACCGGCCCGACGGCCTGGGGGTGGATGCCGAACTGGGAGTGGCCTACCTCATCGACGGCGGCCAGCCGGGCCTGGTGGTGCTGGACATGTATACCGACGAAGTGCGGCGCATGCTGGAAGGCACCAAAGTCCTGCGCTACGACCGGGGCGACAGCGACGGCCGCGCGCACATGGTGCTGTCACCCGACCTGCGCTACCTGGTGTGGCAGCCGCCCGGCAGCGACGACATCTACCGGCTGGAAACCGAAGTTATGCAGTTCACCGAATTGCCCACCGCGGAACTGCTGGCGATGGTGGAACACTTCGGCAGCCCTGGCCCGGTCCGCGCCCTGACCATGGATCCGGCCGGCCTGCTCTATGTTGCCGTCGATGAAGATGGCCGGCCCACAATCGTGCGCATTGATCATTTCGCCACCCCCGAGACCATCAGCCACGAGGCCGCGCTGGCCAATATCAGCGCCATGGGGGCCACCCGCGGGGGCGAACTTTTGATCAGTACGAGCGGCAACGAAACCGAAGCCCCGCAACTGCTGCGCCTGCTCGGGGCTGCCCGCTGATGAGCGAACTGATTGTCATTCGCCACGGCCAGGCTTCTTTCGGCGAAGACAACTACGACCAGCTCTCGCCGCTGGGACTGGAACAGGCCCGTACCCTGGGGCACTACTGGGCCCGTCACGGCATCTGCCCCGAACAAGTGATTGTCGGCCCCCTGCATCGCCACCGACAAACGTGGGAAGCCACCGCCGAAGTCATGGCCGAACAGAACTATCCCCTGCCCGAACCAAAGTTTCGTGACGATCTGGACGAACACCAGGGTGACCAGGTCTTCCGTCACCTGCTCCCCGAGCTGCTCGAAAAGGATGCGGAAATCCGCCAGCTGATCGCCGACGTCGAGGTCGGCGCCGCCGACGCCAGCCGGCGGTTCATGAAGGCCTTTGTGAAAGTCGCGACACGCTGGGCGACCGGTGAACTGCAGGCGCCGGAGTTTGAAAGCTGGCAGGATTTTCGCGCCCGCGTTACCCGGGCCACCGACGAGATCATGCGCACCGCCGAACCGCACGACAGCATCGCTGTATTCGCCTCGGGCGGCACCGTGGGCGCGATTACCGGCGCGGCGCTCGGATTACGCGACGACAAGGCCCTGGAAATCAACTATCTGGTACGCAACTGCGCGGTGAATGAATTTATTATCTCGCCGCAACGCTTTGCCCTGAGCAGCTTCAACAACACCGCCCACCTGCCCGACAAAAGTTTGCACACTTACGTCTAGCCCGCGCTGATGCGCGGGCGTTTCGGGTTTTAGGAAACCAGAATTGTCGCGCACCAGCGCGGCTCGACCGCGCCGGAGGCGCGTTACTTAAAACCTGACACCAAAAACGCCCTGCGAAGCAGGGCTTAAGGAAACGCTGATTAATTCGTCACGTCTGAAGCGGGTCCTGCGGCGTCCATATGCAAGGCGCCGTGCGCAGCCGAAGGCTGGTTGCCTTTGCAAGCGCGGTAACGCCGCAGATGGGCGCCGCAGGGCCCGCCCTACGGGGCTTTGCCAGCGAGTCAGTCTCTGCGTTGCGCCTTTTCACCGTATCCAGATACGCTTTCAAAGCCGCGCCTTGATCCTGACTCGCTGGCAAAGCCTGAGG
>SLRW01000052.1 GCA_007130745.1 Gammaproteobacteria bacterium | reverse complement strand
CTGGGCCCGGACGGGGATGATCTCAAATCATTGCTGCGCACCGCCGACCGCCGGCTTTACCGGGCCAAGGCCGCCGGCCGCAACCGGGTCGAGAACGCCTGAATTCGACCGCCGCCTATTTGCCGATACAGAAACTGCTGAATATTCGCCCCAGCAAATCCTCGTTGCTGAATCCGCCGGTGATCTCGCCCAGCGCTTCCTGTGCCTGACGCAACTCCTCGGCCATCAGCTCGCCGGCCTGACGGACGCGCAATTGCCGGGCGCCCTGCTGCAAATGCGCATGGGCCCGGCGCAGGGCATCCAGGTGACGGCGGCGGGCTGAAAACGCCCCTTCGCTATCGGCAGTCAGACCGGCCACTTCGCGCAAATGCGCGCGCAGGGTATCGAGCCCGTCCCCGGTGGTTGCAGACAAGCGCAGCACGGCTCCCTCCGACGTCTGCTCTATACCGGAGGGGACCTCACTGAGGTCGATCTTGTTGCGCAACACGGTGACACTCAGCCCGGCTGGCAACTGCTCACGCAACGCGGGCAGGCTGTCATCGGCCCCGGCATCCTCCACCACCAGCAGCACATGATCCGCGCGTTCAATCTCGCCCAGTGCACGCCGAATCCCTTCCTGTTCCACGCGATCGGGGCTTTGTCGCAACCCTGCGGTATCCACCACATGCAAGGGCATGCCATCAATCAGGATTTGTTCACGCAACACATCCCGGGTGGTGCCGGGTACATCAGTAACAATAGCGGTTTCCTGCCCGGCGAGGCGATTCATCAGGCTGGATTTGCCGGCATTGGGCGGACCGGCGATGACCACGCTCAGGCCATCTCGCAGCAGTTGTCCCTGACGCGCACTGCCGGCAATCTCATCAAACGCCTGCTCCAGCACCTGCAATCTGGATTCCACTTCGGGCGTGGCGAGAAAGTCGATTTCCTCATCGGGAAAATCCAGCGCCGCCTCTATGTAAGTTCGCAATTCGATGAGTTGCTCCACCAGCGCGTGTACCCGGCGCGAAAATTCTCCGCGCAGCGAGCTCATGGCCGCGCGCGCGGCGCGCTCGGAGCCACTTTCAATCAAATCGGCAATGGCTTCCGCCTGAGCCAGATCCAGGCGGTCGTTGAGAAAGGCGCGCTCGGAAAACTCGCCGGGGCGGGCCGCGCGGGCCCCCAGCACCAGCGCCCGGCCCAGCAGCATGTCCATCACCACCGGACCGCCATGACCCTGCAGCTCGACCACGTCCTCACCGGTAAAGGAATGCGGCCCACGGAAATACAAGGCAATGCCCTCGTCAATCACACTGCCATTCGCCGCCTGAAACGGGCTATAGACAGCTTGCCGTGGCGGCAATTCGCGGCCGGTGATATGCGTGGCTATGGTGACTGCGCCCGGGCCGGAAAGGCGTACGATGCCCACACCGCCGAAGCCGGGCGGGGTAGCGATGGCGGCAATGGTATCGCCGGCGGCAGTCATAGCAGGCGGCCTGACCGCGTCAGCTGCCGCGTCTGGCGGCCTGCTCGGCGTCGTGACGGCGATTGACGTAGTGCTGCTGGGCCATGCTGATAATGTTGTTGATAAACCAGTACAACACCAGCCCGGCCGGGAAGAAGGCAAAGAAGATCATCAACACCAGCGGCAGGAACATGAGGATACGCTGCTGGATCGGATCCATGGCCATGGCCGCCTGGCTCATCTTCTGCTGGATGAACATGCTGATACCAAACAGCACGGGCAGCACATAGTAGGGATCCGGCGCCGCCAGATCCTGAATCCACAGCGTGAAGGGGGCGTGGCGAAACTCCACGCTTTCGATCAGCACCCAGTACAGGGCAATAAACACCGGTAACTGCACCAGGATCGGCAGACAACCGCCCAGCGGGTTGAATTTCTCCTCCCGATAAAGCTCCATCATGGCTTTGTTGAGCTTTTCCCGATCATCGCCGTGGCGCTCACGCAGCGCCTTGATGCGGGGCGCGAACTCGCGCATCTTGGCCATGGAACGGAACTGGGTATCAGAGAGTTTGTAGAACACCGCCTTGACCATCAGCGTGAAAATCACAATGGTCCAGCCCCAGTTGCCCACCACGCTGTGGATCCAGCGCATGATCTCGTAGACCGGCTTGGCCAGAATGGTGAGCATGCCGTAATCCACGGTGCGATCCAGCCGCGGCGCCAGCTCGGCCATACGGGCCTGATACTGTGGCCCCACATAAAGTTGACTGGACAAGGAGGCAGAATCGCCGGGCGCCACACTCACCGGTTCGCCCCGGGCACCGAAAATATGCCGGTTGCCATCCAGCAGACGGCTGTAAAGCAGATTGGTCGTGTCCGCCGGGGGAATAACGGCCCCGGTGTAATAGTGCTGGATCATGGCCACCCAGCCACCCTGGACCTCGCGGTGGACCGGCTCATCGCGCAGGTCGTCATAGTTGAGCCGTTCATAGCTGCCGTCATAGAGGGCGGCGCCCAGGAAGGTCCGTATAAACCAGTTATCCCGGGGGATGTCGACCTCGCGGCGCTGAAGCTGGGTGTACTGGGTGCCGCGCCAGTCCTGACCGCTGTTGTTTTCCAGCCGATGTTCCAGCTCGATCATGTAGTCGCCGCGATGGAATGTGTAGCGCTTGACTACCCGCAGCCCGCTTTCATGCTCCCAGACCAGGGGGACACTCACGGTATCGGCACCATCGGCGAGCCGGTACTCTCTTTGCTCCACCCGCCAGTTGTCGTGGTGCGAGGGCGCCGGCAGATCGCGCGCCACCAAGCCACCCTGGATGACATAAAGCCGGTCGGGATCGTCGGTAAGCAACTGAAGCGGCTCATCCGGTCGATCAATCTCCACCGGGTAATCCAGCATATACAGCGTTCTCAGATCGCCGCCACGGGTATCAATTTCCACTCGCAACAGATCAGTTTCCACCACCACCCGATCACCTCGGGTGAGGCCGCCATCCTCGTGCGCCCGGGCAGGAGGCTGATCGACTTCGGCGGAATCCGGTTCCAGTATCGGCCGGTCGTCCATATCCCGTTGTTCAGGGGCTGCCGGCAGGTCGTCTCGCGCCGGGGCATCTGCAGGCTGCTCCACCACTTCAGGTTCGGGGGTGCTCTCGCCGTTGCCGGCATAGTCTTCCATCCAGGCCTGCCACAAAAGAAAGACCACCAGCACCAGGGCGCAGAACAGGAAAAAACGGATATTATCCACGCGCGGACTCCCCGGGGTTGTCTGGTACCGGATCAATCCCGCCGGGATGGCCGGGATGACAGCGCAAAATCCGGCGCATCCCGAGCCAGCTACCACGCACGGCGCCATGGCGTTCAATTGCGGTCATGGTGTATTCGGAGCAGGAAGGATGGAAGCGGCAGCGGGCACCCAGCAAGGGCCGCAGGGTCCAGCGGTAAAGCATGACCAGTAAGATCAGGACTCTTGCCATCGCTGTGCCAGCCTGTGCCAGTGTTTCTCGAGCGAGCCACGCAGCTCGGTATTGCTTCGCCCCGCCAGTGATTGGCGTGCTGTTACCACGATATCAGCAGGTGGCAACAGATGCCGGTGCCGACGAAAGCTTTCACGAATAACGCGCCGGACACGATTGCGCTGAACCGCATTGCCCGCGAGCTTGCGCGAAATGGCCATACCCAGCCTGGCTGAGTTCAGGTCGTTGGCCCGTGCCAGCACCACCAGACATTCATCCCGGCTGCGCAGTGGATCCCGAAATACCCGTCGGAATTGCTGCGGCCGATGCAGGCGCGCGCTGGCCGGAAATGCCGCGCTGCGCAAAAGTGCAAAAGACCTAGGCGGACAGACGATGACGGCCGCGGGCACGCCGGGCACGGATGATCTTGCGTCCGTTGCGTGTGGCCATACGGGCACGGAAACCATGATTGCGGGCACGCTTGAGCCGGCTGGGCTGGAATGTTCTTTTCATGATGCTTGTAATCCGTGTTGCGGACGTGTCCGGTAAGCCTTGTTGCCCGTGCTCCAGGGCAGGCTCCAGAGAGCCGCGAAGATTACTGGCAAACCGCTTTTGATGTCAACTATGGCAGCCTGTGCCGGAGTATATGTACAGGGCTGTGGATAAGTCTTGTTGACGGGTATAGACTGCACGAATCAAGCACTGGTTCGGATTAACAGGTATTCGCGCGACCGCACTCAGCATGCCTGTCGCTGTGGTCCTGATTCACCCCGTTCCGTAGTATTCAGAAAGACCGGATAAGATTTTATTGCCCATGGATCAGCCCACCGAGTCAACGCTTTGGCAGCAGTGTCTCCGTTATCTGGAAGGTCAGATGCCGGAGCAGCAGCTCAACACCTGGATTCGTCCGCTGCAGGCAGTGGAAGAAAAGGAGTGTCTGAAGCTGTTGGCGCCCAATCGATTTGTGCAGGACTGGGTGGTGCAGAATTTTATCGAAACCATAGAAAATGTCGTCTCGGAACTTGGCGGCGAACAAAATATCCGCGTCTCGCTGGAAGTCGGCAGCACCGCCATACCCGCCATCAGCAGTCCGGAACCTGCCCCGGGCAACAGTAAATCTGCTCGTGCTCCCGAACATACTGTGGTGCGCGGCAATCGCCTCAACCGGGGCTTTACCTTCGAGAATTTTGTCGAGGGTAAATCCAATCAACTGGCCACCGCGGCCGCCCGCCAGGTTGCTGAAAACCCTGGTGATGCCTATAACCCGCTGTTTATCTACGGCGGGGTAGGCCTGGGTAAAACCCATCTTATGCACAGTGTAGGCAACCAATTGTTGCGCAACGGCAAGACACGCGTGGTCTATCAGCATTCCGAAGGTTTCGTGGGTGATATGGTCAAGGCGTTGCAGCACAATACTATCAATGAATTCAAACGCTTCTACCGCACCGTTGATGCCCTGCTGATTGATGACATTCAGTTCTTTGCCGGCAAGGAGCGCTCCCAGGAAGAATTCTTCCATACCTTCAATGCCCTGCTGGAAGGGCAGAAACAGGTTATTTTGACCTGTGACCGCTTTCCGCGCGAAGTTGACGGACTGGAAGAGCGTCTAAAATCCCGTTTCGGGTGGGGGCTTACGGTAGCCATTGAACCGCCGGAACTGGAAACCCGCGTCGCCATTCTCAAAAAAAAGGCGGACCAGGCGGGGACTGAGCTGCCGGATGAGGTGGCTTTTTTTATCGCCAAACGCATCCGTTCCAATGTTCGAGAGCTTGAAGGCGCCCTGCGCCGGGTGATGGCCAATGCCCATTTTACCGGTCAGGAAATCAGCCTTGATTTTGCTCGTGAGGCCTTGCGCGACCTGCTGGCCATGCAGGAAAAGCTGGTTACGATTGAGAATATCCAGAAAACCACGGCTGAATACTTCAAAATCCGGGTTGGTGAGCTCTTGTCTGCCCGCCGCAGCCGTTCCGTAGCGCGGCCACGCCAGATCGCCATGGCCCTGGCAAAAGAACTCACCACGCACAGTCTGCCCGAAATTGGTGATGCCTTCGGGGGCCGCGATCATACCACCGTGCTGCATGCTTGCCGCAAGGTGCGCGAACTCCGAGAAACCCAGCCACGAGTTGAGGAGGACTACCTGAACCTGTTACGCACACTGACCGGCTGACAAGCTGTGGATAAACCGTGTGCAGACGGTGGAGCGATAACCTGCCCGGTTTTTATCCCGGACTCAACACAGCTTCTCCACAGACAGGGAACAGGGTTGTTATCTATTTATGTTTTTGATTTTAAAAGGTTTATATAGGTTAAACACCGATTATTGCTTCACTAATAATAGTATTCAGGATATATAAAGAACATTACTTTAATTAAACAGCACGAAGATGGAGCCAGCATGAAACTCAAACTGTCCAGGGAAGCCTTGCTTCGTCCACTGCAAGCAGTGATTGGTGTGGTCGAGCGACGGCAAACCATGCCTATCCTGTCCAATATCCTGCTGAGCGCAGACGCTGAAACGGTGCAACTTACGGCGACGGATCTGGAAGTAGAACTGGTCGCCAGGGTGGATGCCGGGACCGGGGAACCCGGTGAAATAACCTTACCGGGGCGCAAACTTCTTGATATTGTCCGCGCACTCCCGGAAGAAGCGGAAGTCAGCCTGAGTGTGGAGGACAACAAGGCTCAGGTACGTGCCGGACGCAGTCGCTTTGCCCTGTCCACCATGCCCGCAGCGGAGTTTCCAAATGTAGAGGGGGGCGAATCGCTGGTTGAATTCAGTATCGCCCAGCGCGATTTACGCCACCTGATCGAACAAACCCAATTCGCCATGGCCCAGCAGGATGTTCGTTATTATCTCAATGGACTGCTGCTTGAATTCCGTGATGGCGTCTTGCGCGGGGTGGCAACGGATGGCCATCGTCTGTCTCGCTGTGATGTCAGTGCCCAGCTTTCACCTGGCGAGGTGCGTCAGGTGATCGTACCTCGCAAAGGGGTGCTTGAACTTTATCGCCTGCTGGAAGAAAGCGATGAAACGGTAAGTGTTTCTATTAGCAGCAACCATATCCGTGTAGGAGTGGATGAGCTGAAGTTCACCTCCAAGCTGGTTGATGGCCGATTCCCGGACTATGAACGCGTGATTCCCCGAGGTGGCAATAATATTCTCCAGGTTGACCGACAGATGCTGCGCCAGGCACTGGGGCGCACTGCGATTCTTTCTAACGAGAAGTATCGTGGGGTACGCCTGGAAATGGATAACAACCGCCTGGGCCTGCAAGCCCAGAACCCCGAGCAGGAACGCGCTGAAGAAGACGTGGAAGTTGAATACCAGGGCGAGCGCCTCGAGATTGGTTTTAACGTCAGTTATTTGCTTGACCCGTTGGCGGCACTCGAGTCCGACAGCATTGAACTGATCCTGATTGATGGCAACAGCAGCTGTGTGATCCGTGCACCCGGGGATGAGTCCACCGAACACGTGGTCATGCCGATGCGGCTCTAAGTCAGCCACATGGCCCTGGGCCGCCTGGAAATCAGCGATTTTCGTTGTCTGCGTTCGGTTCAGTTGACCTGTGATCCCGGGCTGAATGTCGTTTCCGGCGCTAATGCCTCTGGCAAGACCAGTTTGCTGGAAGCGATCTGGTTTCTGGGTCGGGGGCGATCCTTTCGCAGCCGCCGCCGCGATAGCCTGGTGCGCCAGGCCAGTGCTGGCTTGTCAGTGTTCGCCGAGATTAATACGGTAACCGGGCAAGTGCATAGACTGGGTGCGGGGTACGCTGCCGAAGGTTTGCGTGCACGACTCAATGGCGAGACAGTGCGTGCAGTTTCTGTACTGGCCCATCACCTGCCTGTGCAATTGATTGATCCCCATGTTCACCGCTTGATTGAGGGTGGACCTGGAGAACGCCGCCAGTTTCTTGACTGGGGTTTGTTCCACGTGGAACAGGGTTTTCTTGATGACTGGACGCGCTTTCGAAAAGCGCTGCGTCAGCGCAACGCGTTGTTGCGCCACCCGGCGAAGGCACGTGAGTTACCGGTATGGGAGTCCCAGCTTGCGGATAACGGGGAGTCGTTAAGCGCAAGCCGTGAGGACTATGTCCGGCGCCTGCAACCCCTGCTGCAGGAGACCGTGAAGCGCATACTTGGCGACGTGGAGGTAGAGTTGCGCTATCAGCGCGGCTGGCCTGCGGGGGAAACCCTGCTTGATGCCCTGGCGCGGTTGCGAGCTTCAGAACACCAAAGCGGGGTCACGCGGTCAGGGCCACACAGGGGAGATGTAGAAATCCTGATTAATGGTGTGGCCGCCGCGGAGCGGGTTTCTCGTGGTCAGGAAAAGATACTGGCCAGTTGCATGGTGCTGGCCCAGCAACAGCTTTATGCGCAAGCCAGTGGAGACCAGGGCGTGTTACTGCTGGATGATCTGGCCTCCGAGCTGGACCAGCGTTATCTGTCTCGTTTCATGGCAGTACTCTGCGAGTTGCCGGCGCAGAAATTCCTTACGGTGATCTCGGCAGAGGTATTGAGCGGGTTATTACCGCTGGAGTCAAAAATGTTTCACGTGGAACAAGGTAAGGTCTCGGAAGTGATACAATAGCCGGGTTAATCCGGCCGGGATTGGGATAAAAATGAGCGCGACTGAAAAAGACACATATACCTCTTCCAACATCAAGGTTCTCAAGGGCCTGGATGCCGTGCGCAAACGGCCCGGTATGTACATCGGCGACACTGATGACGGCACCGGTCTCCACCATATGGTTTTCGAGGTGGTGGACAACGCAATTGACGAGGCGCTGGCCGGTCATTGCAACAAGATCCAGGTCACCTTGCATACTGATAATTCAGTGACCGTCTCGGACGACGGCCGCGGAATTCCGGTTGATATGCACAAGGAAGAGGGTAAGTCGGCGGCCGAGGTGATCATGACCGTGCTGCATGCCGGCGGCAAATTCGATGATAACTCCTACAAGGTGTCCGGCGGCCTGCATGGCGTGGGTATTTCGGTGGTTAATGCGCTGTCCGAAGAGCTGGAACTGACAATCTACCGGGACGGCAAGATTCATCACCAAGTCTACGAGCTGGGTGTTCCCAAAACCCCGCTCAAACAGGTTGGCGATACAGATATAAGCGGCACCACGCTGCGGTTCAAGCCCAGCCGGGATATTTTTGCAATCACTGAATATCACTACGATATTCTCGCCCGCCGGCTGCGTGAATTGTCATTCCTTAACTCCGGTGTGCGCATTGTGTTGACTGATGAGCGCGATGACCGGGAACGGGTATTTGAGTACAAGGGTGGTATACGCGCATTTGTCGAACACCTGAACGACAAGAAAACACCCCTGCATCCTACGGTTTTCCATTTTGAAACCGAACGCGATGATGTTGTAGTTGAAATCGCCATGCAGTGGAATGATTCCTACCAGGAAAATGTCTTCTGCTTTACTAACAATATCCCGCAGCGTGATGGCGGCACCCACATGGCCGGTTTCCGTTCGGCGCTAACCCGCACGTTGAAAAACTACATTGACGAGTCGGGTCTGGCGCGCAACGAGAAGGCCACCCCGATGGGTGATGATGCCCGCGAGGGCTTGACCGCAGTATTGTCGGTCAAGGTACCGGACCCCAAGTTTTCATCCCAGACCAAGGACAAACTGGTGTCCTCCGAGGTCAAGGGGATTGTGGAATCCGCGCTGGCGGATAAATTGAACGAATTCCTGCTGGAGCACCCGCAGGACGCCAAACTGATTGGCAGCAAGATTATCGAAGCCGCGCGGGCACGCGAGGCGGCCCGCAAGGCCCGGGATATGACGCGGCGCAAGGGCGCTCTGGACGTGGCCGGTTTGCCGGGCAAGCTGGCCGATTGCCAGGAGAAAGACCCGGCTCAATCAGAGATTTTCATTGTCGAGGGGGATTCCGCGGGTGGTTCTGCCAAACAGGCCCGGGATCGCCGTACGCAGGCCGTATTGCCGCTCAAAGGCAAGATTCTCAATGTGGAAAAGGCCCGTTTCGACAAGATGTTGTCATCTTCAGAGGTGGCCACACTGATTACCGCCCTGGGTTGCGGGGTGGGGCGCGAGGATTTTGATCCCGACAAGCTGCGCTATCACCGCATTATTATCATGACTGACGCAGATGTGGATGGCTCGCATATCCGCACCCTCTTGCTGACATTCCTTTATCGGCAGATGTTTACCCTGGTGGAGCGTGGCCATGTGTATATTGCCCAGCCGCCGCTGTACAAGGTTAAAAAGGGCAAGCAGGAGCATTACGTCAAGGATGATGCCGAGCTTGATGCCTGGCTTCTCAGCGCTGCTGTCGATGGGGCTGAGCTGCATGTGGCCGACGGTGCGCCACCGATCCGGGGTGAATCACTGGAGGCGCTGGCTCAGCAATACCAGCAGGTGATGAGTACGATTCAGCGACTGGCTCGGCGCTATGACGAGCGGTTACTTGAACGCATGATCTACATGCCGGAGGTCACCGATGATCTTCTTGCCAATAACAAACAACTCCAGGCCTGGGTTGAGGAGTTGATTAACCGGCTTAATGCCGCCAGCGATGGCAGCACCCGCTACAGTATGGGAAGTGCAGCCGCTGAAGGCCTGGTGATTGACCGCTACCGACATGGTGTACCCACCGCTATTCGTCTGCCGCGCGAGATGTTCAGTTCACCCGAATACCGCAGTTTTGTTGACCTGGGCGGTCGCCTGGATGGGCTGGTTGGAGAGGGCGCCCGGGTAGAGCGGGGCGAGAAATCGCAGCCGGTAGCCAGCTTCCGGGAGGCGATCGGCTGGTTGCTGGAACAGGCCCGCAAGGGGCTCAGTGTGCAGCGCTACAAGGGTCTGGGTGAAATGAACCCCGAGCAACTGTGGGAGACCACCATGGACCCCGAATGCCGGCGTCTGTTACGCGTTGCGATTGAGGACGGGGTGGCTGCGGATGAAATCTTCACCACCCTTATGGGCGATCAGGTTGAACCCCGCCGGGAGTTCATAGAGCGTAACGCCTTGCTCGTCAGCAACCTCGATATTTAAAACAGGCTGTCTTCAACCCCGCGATGTTCCACGTGGAACATCGGGCAACCGCTGATCTATTCGTCTCAGAGGTCGTTGTAAGCGGTAACGCGGAAAGGTTGTAAACCTTAAAACTTTCCCTCTTACGGCGTGGGGCCATTCCGGCGCGGGCGCGCCACCTCTTCCTGGGGTCCGTCGATCTCCGTCATGGCCTGATTTATCCAGGCCATAGCGCTTTCATTGATCTCTTCGGGGCTGAGCCCGCGGGTGTCTATGGGCGGGCCGATTCGCATACGGAAGGTACCGGGAAGAATATCGAAGCGTCCCTTTAGCCAGAAACGACCGGCGTTATGCGCCAGGGGCAAAACCGGCACCCCGGTTTCACTGGCCAGTACAGCGCCACCCATGCCGTAGCGGCGGGTTTGTCCTGGCGGCATACGGGTACCTTCAGGGAAAATCACCACCCAGATACCCCGCTTGAAAAGCCCCCGACCCTGATCAACAATTTGTTGTACTGCGGAACTGCCGGCGCTTCTGTCGATGGCAACGGGATCAAGCTGGGCCAGTCCCCAGCCAAACATGGGCACCCACAGCAATTCCCGTTTAAGCACCCACGTTTGCGGTGGCAGAAACATCTGTGTAGTGATGCATTCAATCATCGACTGGTGTTTGCAATAGAGTACGGCTGCCTCACTCGGCACGTGCTCAAGCCCTTCCACTTCGTAGGACAAACCGACCATGTTGCGCAGCGCCCAGTGCTGGACGCGAAGCCACCCCATGGCAACAGCATAACGAAAACGAAAAGGCGCCGGAGTGAGAAGAATTACGCCGGTGGCATACACCGGAATGGTAATAATGCAAGTGCAGTAATAAGCAAAAACCCGTAGTGTATGTAGACGCATAGGCCAGGCCTTCTATAGCAACTTATTGTTTTTGTTATGTTTTAACCAGAAATCCTGGAAATGTCGGCGATGCGCATGAATTGTTCCCGCAGCTGCGACAGCAACGCCAGACGATTATTGCGAACGCCCTCATCTTCGGCCATTACCATAACCCGCTCAAAGAAGCGGTCAATATCCTTGCGTAATCCGGCCAGAATCACCAGGGCGCCGGCATAGTCGGCCTGCGCAAGCCGTGCTTCTACCTGGCCACGAAGCGCTTCCAGTTGCCGGTGCAAGGCCTTTTCTTCAGCCTCCTGCAACAGACCGGGGTCGACCTGATTCGCTGGTGTGGTGTCCTGCTTACGCAGAATATTGCTGATACGTCGGTTAGCTTCAGTTAGTGCCGGGCTTTCCGGCCGCTGGAGGAAAGCCTGAATAGCCCGCAGACGCTGCTCGAAGTCCAGTGGACTGGGGGGGTGGCGTGCGGATACCGCATCGAACACATCATGGCGAATGGCGCGGTCAAGATACCAGCTGCGTTGGCGCTCCAGCATAAAATCAAGCAATGCGGCGAGGGTGCCTTCAGCCGGCTTTACAGGTTGGCAATCCAGTGCAGCGGCCATCAGGCGGTGTAGATCAAGCGGCAGTTGTTTTTCCACCAGGATACGCAGCACACCAATAGCGGCCCGGCGCAGGGCGTAGGGATCCTTGTCGCCACTGGGTTTGCGACCGATGGCGAAGATGCCGGCCAGGGTGTCCAGACGATCAGCCAGCGCCAGGATCGAGCCTTCGGTGGTTGCCGGCAGGCTATCTCCGGCGTGGCGTGGCAGATACTGCTCGGCAATGGCTTTGCTGACGGCGCTGTCTTCGCCGGCCTCGAGGGCGTAGTAGCTGCCCATGATGCCCTGCAGCTCGGGGAATTCGCCCACCATTTCGGTGACCAGGTCGGCTTTGGCAAGCTCGCCGGCACGGTCTATAGCTCGCGCATCGGCACTGAGTTCACTGGCCATAAAGCCACCCAGTTTGCGGATGCGCTTGCTCTTGTCGGCGAGTGAGCCCAGACGTTTTTCAAAAACCACCGATTCAAGCCGCCGGGTGTGCGCTTCCAGCGGCTGTTGCAAATCTTGCTGCCAGAAAAACTCGGCATCCGAAAGCCGTGGATGCACCACCCGTTCGTTGCCCTCGCGGACCCGTTCGGGCTGGCGGCTTTCGATATTACTGATGGTGATAAAACGGGCCTGCAGGCGGCCGTTTTTATGGCGCAGGGGAAAGTAGCGCTGGTGGCCCTCAAGTGTGGCAATCAGCACTTCAGGCGGCAGCTTGAGAAAACGGCGGTCAAAGTCCCCACTGACTGCTACCGGCCATTCCACCAGGGCGCAGACTTCACGCAGCACATGGTCGTGCACCACGGGGCGGCCACCGGATTGCTCGCCGGCATGGGAGATCAGCGCTTCGATGCGTTGACGGCGTTCTTTCGGATCCACCAGCACATAGCCCTTGTCACGCAGCAAGGAGATATAGCGCTGAGGCTCGGGGATGGATAGCTCTCCGGTCCCCATAAAACGGTGACCCTGTGTGATGCGACCGCTTTTCTGGCCCAGCACCGTAGCCGGGATCACATCCTTGCCCAGCAGCATGACAACCCAGTGCACGGGGCGCACGAAGGCTTCGTCCTTGTCGCCCCAGCGCATTCGCCGGGGAATGGGCAGTTTGTCCAGGGCCAGACAGACCAGACCCGGTAATAGTTCTGCAGCCTTGCGACCGGCTTCGGTGCCTCGATAGACCAGCCATTGGCCCTTGTCGGTTTTCAGGGTTTCCAGCTTGTCCACGCTGACCCCGCAGGAGCGGGAAAACCCTTCGGCGGCCCGGGTCGGTTTGCCGTGGGCATCAAAGGCGGCGGTCACCGAAGGGCCACGTTTTTCGATGGTCTGGTCGGACTGCACGGTTTGCAGTTGCGGAATGTATACAGCCAGCCGCCGCGGACTGTTCAGTACCCGGGCCGGCGCATGGCCAAGTTCGGCTTCAGCCAGGGCCGAGACCAGCGCGTCACAAAAAGCGCAAGACAGCTTTTCCAGTGCCAGCGGGGGGAGCTCCTCGGTACCAATTTCGACCAGGAAATCTTTAAAAGCGCCTGCTTTAGTCATGCGCGTTCTCCCGTGTCAGCGGGAAGCCGAGGCGTTCGCGGCTTTCCAGATAGGCCTGGGCAACCGCGCGGGCCATGCTGCGCACACGCAGTATGTAGCGCTGGCGCTCGGTGACCGACACCGCGTGGCGCGCATCCAGCAGATTAAAGGTGTGGGAGGCCTGGATAACCATTTCATAGGCTGGCAAGGGCAATTCAGTTGCAACCAGGCGCTCACACTCTCGTTCACAGGTATCAAAAGTGGCCAGCAGGGCGTGCGTGTCGGCATGTTCAAAGTTATAGGCGGACATTTCCACTTCGTTTTGGTGGAAGACGTCGCCATAGGTCACTCGACCCAGGGGACCGTCGGCCCAAAGCAGGTCATACACGCTGGCGCATTCCTGCAAATACATGGCGATACGTTCCAGACCATAGGTGATCTCGCCGGTCACCGGTCGGCAATCCAGACCCCCGGCCTGCTGGAAATAGGTAAACTGGGTGATCTCCATGCCATTGAGCCAGACTTCCCAGCCCAGCCCCCAGGCGCCCAGGGTGGGGGATTCCCAGTTATCTTCCACAAAGCGGATATCATGCACGGTGGGATCAATGCCCAGCGCCCGCAGGGACTGCAGGTAAAGCGCCTGGATGTTATCCGGAGATGGCTTGAGGACAACCTGAAACTGGTAGTAGTGCTGGAGGCGATTGGGATTATCGCCATAACGGCCGTCCGTGGGCCGGCGCGAAGGCTGCACATAGGCGGCGTGCCAGGGCTCGGGGCCGATCGCGCGAAGAAAGGTGCCGGGATGGAAGGTGCCGGCGCCTACCTGCATGTCCAGGGGCTGCAGGACCACGCAGCCCTGTTCGGCCCAGAAGTTCTGCAGGGTAGTGACCAGATCCTGAAAGGTGCGGGGGCTGTGATGGCTCATCCGGGGCATCCGTCTGCCGGTGAAGTGAATCAGCGGCGCAGTATAGCTGGCGTACCGGCGCTTTTGCACCTTTGTGCCCGGCACGTGGCAACCGATATCTGGTACCCTGACCCAATACCGGGCATGATTGCACGGCAGTGGTGCGCGCACCATAATAGTGCACCAAAAGTGTGCGTTCCAGGCTGTGCCGGGCTCACGCTGGGCCGCCAAAACCGGCTCGTCCACGGTTGGCATGGTTCATGCAACAGAATTCAGCGCAAACTATAGGCCGCCCCCGCGGGCGGCAAATTCAATTCGCCTCAGTGGAGGGTAAGCACATGTCGGCAAACGACGTACTCAAGATGATCAAGGACGAGGAAGTCAAATTCGTTGACTTCCGTTTCACGGACACGCTGGGCAAGGAAATGCATATCAGTGTGCCCGCGCGCACCATCGACGCCGAGATATTTGAGGAAGGCACGATGTTCGATGGCTCATCCATCTCCGGCTGGAAGGGCATCAACGAATCCGACATGATCATGATGCCGGATGCTGAATCGGCGACGCTG